>JBBFMJ010000043.1:0-10000 GCA_037478515.1 Thermoanaerobaculia bacterium | reverse complement strand
ATAATAAACAATTGGAAGTTTTCCATTTGGATAACAATTTGCAAATCCTTCTTTTTGAGGAAAATCAGATATTTCTTGTATGTTTTTTTCATAATCCTTTATTAATTCTTTATCCTTTGTAAAAAAAGAAACTTTCAGGTATTCCTCTGAAAATTTTAAATTTCCAAAAATAATTAATAAAAATAAAATCCTCATATTAATATTATAGAAAAATGTAAAAAAATTTTCAAAAAATTTGACAAGTGTTTTTTTTTCAGATATATTTATATGTTCTTTGAAATTTTCTGGCTATGTAAGGGAAACAGGTGTAAGACCTGTGCGGCCCCCGCCACTGTAATTGGGGACGAAAGCAAGTAAAACCACTGGCAAAATGCTGGGAAGGGCTTGCAAGTAGGACGATCCATAAGCCAGGAGACCTATAGCCAGAAAATAGACCAAACTTCTCCGGGGTGTGAGAAGAAAGGAAAGAGTATGATTATTAAGACCCCGAAGAAATTCGGGGTTTTTTTTATCCCGGAGGGTTTGAGGAAATTTAAATTTATACGGAGGTTTTATGTTTTTTATTTTACTTTTTTTGTTTTCCTTAAACCTTTTTTCGCAATTTGGGGAGACAGTTATTATAACTGCTTCTCCCTACAAGACAACACTTGAAGAATTAAAAAATCACACTGGATGAGGTTTTAAGGTTTTTTTCCTCCTCCTTTATTTTGAGAAGTGGCGCTCCTGGAAAGGTCTCATCCCTTTTCCTTAGGGGCTCTGAATCAAACCATACCCTCCTTTTGCTGGAAGGAATGCCCTTAAATGATCCATACTTTGGAAATATTTACTTATCTGAATATTTATCTGAAAGTTTTTCAAAGGTAGAAATTTTAAAAGGGCCATATTCTTCCATTTATGGTTCAGAAGCAATGGGAGGAGTTGTATCATTGTTCTTGAAAAAAGAAGATAGAGCAAATTTTTCTATTGGTTTTGGAAATTATGGCTATGGGGACCTAAATTTTTCCTATGGAAAAGATAAAATAAATTTTCATTTTTCAAAGCACATAGAAAAGGGGAGGATGGAAAACGATGGATGGGATGAAAATCAAGGCTTTTTTTATTTTGATGGAGAAAATTTAAATGCTCTTGTTTTTGCAAGGAAAGGGAAAGTGGAAATTCCTTTCAATGGTTCTCAACTAACTCCATTGAGAAATCAAAAAACAGAGGACTATTTGTTAGGTCTTCCTTATGAAAAGGAATTTTTAAATGGGTGGAAAATTGATGGTTTTTTTGGATTTTTAAAATCAAATTTTTATTTTGAAGATCCTGAGGATAGCTGGGGATATACTTGGGGAAAGACAAAGAGCCAGAGGTTTTTTGGAAATTTTAAAATTTTCAAATCCTTTAATGGTTTTCACTTTGCCTTTGGTTTTGAAGGGAAGAGTGAAAAGGTCTGGGATGAAAATGTCTTTGGAAAAAATTTAGAGGGAGAAAGCTTTGGAAATGGTGCAATATTTTTTCAAGGTAAAAAGGAATTTAAAAGTTTTAATATTCAATTTGGCTTAAGGTATGATAAGAGCTCAAATTTTGGGGATTCTTTAAATCCAAAGGTAGGACTTTTTATTCCAATTAAAAACATTAACTTTTATCTCCAGGCGGGGACTGGTTTTAGAGCCCCTTCAAATGGGGAACTCTATTTCCCCTATTCTGGAAATAAAAATTTAAAAGAAGAAAAATTGAAGAGCTATGAAATGGGTTTTTCTTATAAAAATTTTAATTTAAATTTTTTCAGTAAGGATTTTAAAAATTTAATTGATTTTGAATTTTCCACTTATAAATTTGAAAACATTGGAAAGGCAGAGATAAAAGGAATTGAGGCATCTTACAGGAATTCTTTTCTTTCAATATCATTAAATTATTTAAATACAAAAGATTTAATTGAAGGAAAAGAACTTTTAAGAAGACCTGAAATTTACGGGAACATAAGTTTATATAAAAATTTTAAAGATTTTTCCTTTAACTTTTTAACGCTTTTTATTTCAGAAAGATGGGATGTGGATCAAAATTTTCAAAGAATTAAGATGGATCCCTTTATAAGGGAAGATTTTTCTCTAAGTTTTAAATTTATGGAAAATTTAAGGACAAAAATAAAAATTGAAAATTTATTTAATTCATCATATGAAGAGGTCTATGGATATAAAGCCCTTGGAAGGAGGTTGATTTTAAACTTTGAAAGGGCTTTTTAGTTTTTAAAAAATTTCTTATTCCAAAATTGTCTTTGCTTTTGATGCAGAGAGGGCTCTTTTTTTTGCCCAAGAACGGAGTGCCTTTATCTGCTCCTGCATTGTGGTTGCCAGAGGAATTAAATGATGGATTTCCCAAAATATATCCTCCTGGGTCATTTCCCTTTCCTCTGCCACTGCTCTGGTGGCAGCAGAAAGGACCACCTGCTCAATTTCTGCTCCTGAAAAATTTTCTGTTATCTGGGAAAGCAAGATAAAATCATATTTTGCCAGATTTTCACCTAATTTTTTTAAATGTATTTGGAATATCTCTTTCCTTTCTTCCTGTGATGGAAGGTCCACAAAAAATATCTGATCAAAACGTCCCCTCCTTACCATTTCAGCAGGTAAAAGGTCAATCCTGTTTGCTGTGGCTGCCACAAATACAAAACCCTTCCTTTCCTGCATCCAGGTTAAAAATTTGGAAAAAATCCTTGCAGAGACCCCCGTCTCTGCCTGTGCAGAAATTCCCATTTCAATTTCATCTATCCATAAAATTGCAGGGGCAATGGATTCCATGAACCGGAGTGCCTTATCAAAGAGGGCTTCTGCTGCTCCAAAGGACTGGGAAAAAACCAAGTTCATATCAAGCCGAAAAAGGGGTAGTTTCCAGATATCCGAAATTGCTTTTACTGATAAACTCTTTCCGCAGCCAGAAATCCCCATAAGTAGTAAACCCTTTGGCGTTATTTTTGTATTTCCTTTTAAATACAATTGTATAAATTTTTCCCTTACCTTAAGCCATTCCTTTAAATTTTCAAGTCCCCCTATTTCATCCACAGAATAATTCATTGGGATTGGTTCCAGGACCCATTCCCCTTTAATCCTTTTTCCTTCAAGGAAAGCAATGCTTTTTTCAAGGAAAATTCAATTTCACTTTGCTTTAAGCCCTTAAGTATTGCAACAGCATGGGCTGTGGTCATAGGGGAAAAGGAAAGGTTTGCACTCCTGAAAAAGCTTTCTATGATATTTTGTATTTCATTTTCATCAGGGGGTGGGAGACGGAGTATCTGGATTTCCCCAATCAGTTCTTCTGGAATTGCAAAATTGCTGGAAGACAAAATTATAAATCTGTTTCTTCCTTTCAAATGATAATATTCATCCTTTAAAGCCCTTATAAAATTTTTTTCTTCCATTAAATTTTCTGTTATTTTTAGCCAGATATATACCTTTTCATCCCTTGTAGAAAATTTCTTTATAGCTTCATTAGCTTCGATGGGATAAATATTTTCTTCCTTTCCAACAAGCCCCAAATGAGAAGTCCAGAGAAAATGGTCTTTTTCAGAGAATATTTTTTTTAATAAATTAGCAAATCTTTGTTCTTCTGTTGTTATTATTCCAATAATGGGGCAGCCAATTTTAATTAAGGTTGAAAATTCTGTAATAAAATTCAATTAAAACCACCTCTTAAATTTTTTATTTTCTTCCAGTTTTTGAAATTTTTCTTCAATTTTTTTAACCTGTGCTTCCAGATTCCTTAATTTTTGGTCCATTAAAATCAGAGATTCCTGGATTTTTTCAACCCTGGATTTTAAGTTGTTTTCTTCTTCTCTTGAAAAATGCTCTTTAAGTTTTTTAAGGGAAGTTCCCTGGGTTGCCTCTTTTATAAATTTAAAGGACTTTATATCTTCAGAACTGTATCTTCTATGCCCCCCTTTTGTCCTCAAAGGTTTTATAAGGTGTGGAAAGTTTTCTTCAAAAAATCTTAAAGTAGTTACTGGAATATTTAAAATTTTAGATACCTCTCCTATGGAATAAAATTTTTCTTCCATTTAAAACAGGGGGTTTTCAAAATGCGGGTTAAATTTTAGTTCTGTTTTATAACCCATTATATCAATGGGAACTGTGTAATAAATATCTATCTTTATAAAAGAGCTGCTTTTTTCTATTTTTATATTTTTTTCTGTCACAGGAAGGTCTAATTGTTTTGCCTTTTCCACAAGTTCTGTCATAATCTGTTCTCTTGTGTAAAGAGAGCCCTGCAAGGCATACATCTCTGCTGTCTTTTTTAGTTCTGCTGCCTTGATTTTGATGGGAATTATGATGTAGAGGGCATAACCCACCACGATTAAAATAAGGAGCATTACAATACAGCCAAAATTAATCTTACCTAAATTTTTCATAGTACCTCCCATATTATTTTAACCTATTTAGTCAATTTTTAAAACCTCCAGGAATGCCTCCTGGGGTATTTCAACCTTTCCAATTTGCTTCATCCTCTTTTTCCCTTCCTTTTGCTTTTCCAGGAGTTTCTTTTTTCTTGTTATATCCCCTCCATAGCACTTTGCCAGGACATCCTTTCTCAAAGGTGCAATCCTTTCCTTTGCAATTATCCTCTTTCCTATGGATGCCTGAAGGATTACCTCAAATAATTGTCTTGGAATATTTTTTCGCAGTTTTTCAAGGATTTTTCTGCCCTTTTCATATGCCTTATCTTTATGAACCACCACTGAAAAAGCATCCACCACCTGTCCATTTACAAGTATGTTTAATTTTGTCAAACTTGAACCCTGAAAGCCAATAAAGGAGTAATCCATAGAAGCATAGCCCTTGGAAGAGCTTTTAAGTTTGTCATAAAAATCCACGATTATTTCAGATAAAGGCAGTATATAAACCAGCATCACTTTTTGATTTGAAAAAAACTCCATCTTCTTCTGGGTACCCCTTTTGCTTTCACACAACTTTAAAATTTCCCCTAAAAACTGGGAGGGGGTAAAAATTGTAACTTCCATAAAGGGTTCTTCTATTTTGTATATTTTTTCATCTTCAGGAATAAGAGAAGGATTAGAAATTATTTCAAATTTATCTTCTGTAAGATAAACTCTGTATTCTACAGAAGGAGAGGTGATTATAAGTTTTGCTCCAAATTCCACTTCCAAGCGTTCCTGAATTATCTGCATATGTAAAATTCCCAAAAATCCACATCTGAAACCAAAGCCTAAAGCAGTGCTCACTTCTGGAATATAAGTAAAAGAGGCATCGTTTAAGTGAAGTTTTTCCAGGGAATCCCTTAATTTTTCAAACTCTTCCGGGACTGTGGGATAAAGCCCAGCATATACCATAGGTTTGAGTTCCTGAAAGCCAGGGAGGGGCTCTATGGCTGGATTTTTTGCATCGGTTATGGTGTCTCCAATTCTGGCAAGGGAGAGGTCCTTTATTCCGGCATTCAGAAAGCCCACCATACCTGCCTCAAGTTTTTGAACTTCCTTTTCCTTTGGAGTAAATATCCCAATCCTTTCCACTTCAAATTCCCTGCCAGAGGAAAAAAGGAGGATTTTTTTCCCAATTTCCAGTGAGCCATCCACTATCCTTACAAGGAGGGTAACTCCCCTGTAAGGGTCATACCAGGAGTCAAAGATAAGGGCTTTTAAGGGCTTTTCAATTTCTCCCTTTGGCGGGGGAATCCTTAAAATTAGTTCCTCTAAAAGATTTTCCACCCCTTCTCCTGTCTTTGCAGAGACCTTTAGAACTTCCTTTTTTGGAATTCCCAAGACTGTCTCTATCTGCTCTTCTACTTTTTCTGGTTCAGCAGAGGGCAGGTCAATTTTATTTATGGCTGGAATTATGGTTAAATTGTTTGAAATTGCAAGATAAGCATTGGATAGGGTCTGGGCTTCGACTCCCTGCGTGGCATCCACCAGAAGTATTGCCCCTTCGCAGGCAGAAAGGGAACGGGAAACCTCATAGGTAAAATCCACGTGTCCAGGGGTATCGATTAAGTTTAATACATAGTTTTTATAGTTTAAGGTTACAGACCTTGCTTTGACTGTAATTCCCCTTTCCCTTTCCACCTGTAAATTATCCAGAATCTGCTCCACCATCTCCCTCTTTGAGACAGCCCCTGTGATTTCTAAAATCCTGTCAGCAAGGGTTGATTTTCCGTGGTCAATGTGTGCAATTATGGAAAAATTTCTTATATTTTCCATTAAAACTCCCAGCTGGGGTCAATGTCAATCTTTTCTATACTTCCTGGTTTTAATTTTTTTAAAAATGCCAGATATCCAACCATTCCAGCGTTGTCTGTTATAAATTTTCTATCTGGAAGGAAGAGGTTTAACCCTTCTGCCTCTGCCCATTCTTCTGCCCTTTTTCTTAAATATTTATTTGCAGCAACTCCCCCTGAAAGGGATATATTTTTTATTTTTAATTTTTTTTGAAAATATTTTAGCCGATCCATTAAAATTTCCACTAATTTATATTGAAATGAAGAAAGCAAGTCCAGAGAATTTTGGGTAAGCCCTTTTTCATCCATAATTTTAAATCCATTGTGAACCATTCTTGAAATATGGGATTTTATGCCAGAAAAGGAAAAATCCAGGGATTTATCACTCATTTTTGGGCTTGGAAGCTGGAATTTTTTGAAATCTCCCTTTGGAAACAATTTATCAATTTCAGGTCCCCCTGGATAGGAAAGCCCAAAAAGGCGTGCCACTTTGTCGTATGCTTCCCCTATGGCATCGTCCCTGGTCTTTGCCAGAAGTTTTTCCTTTTTTTCTTCTACCAGATAGAGGGAGGTATGGCTGCCTGACACTACCAGTCCTAAAAAAGGGTAGGGTATATCTTTTCTGCCAATAAAAGGGGAAAAAAGATGTGCTTTTATATGGTTTACTGGAATCAAGGGCAGATTGTAATTTAAAGCAAGCCCTTTTGAATAGGAAAGCCCCACCAGAAGGGCAGGGGCAAGCCCAGGCCCTGTGGTAACTGCAATCTTTTTGCAATTTTTTATGGATATTAAACTTTTAATTTTTTTCATTAAAATTGGTAAATTATTTAAATGCTGGCGGGAAGCCAGTTCCGGGACAACCCCTCTGTAAGGTCTGTGAATTTTTACCTGTGAAGAGGTGACCTGGTGGATTACTTTAAAATCCTCGCAGTAGGAAATGGAGGTCTCATCACAGGAGGTTTCAATGGCAAGGATTCCCCTATGGCTCATAATAACCCCTATCTGTAATTATTTTTGTAATAAGATAATATGGAGTTACATCAAAAGCAGGATTTCTGGCAAGGACACCAGAAGGGGTTATTCTTTTGCCCTGAAAAAAAAGCACTTCCTTTACATCCCTTTCTTCTATGGGAATTTCATCTCCTTTTGATATATTTAAATCAATGGTGGACCAGGGGGCAGCCACATAAAAAGGTATATTATGGTGTTTTGCCAAAACTGCCAGGGAATAGGTTCCAATTTTATTTGCAGTATCTCCATTTTTTGCAATTCTGTCTGCCCCTGTTATAACTGCCTCAATCTTTAAATTTTTCATAGCCCAGCCAGCCATCCCATCACATAAAATTGTGGTGGATATTTTATCCTTTGAAAGTTCCCAGGCAGTAAGGCGTGCCCCTTGCAAGAAGGGCCTTGTCTCTAAGGCAAAAACTTCCTGTCTTATTCCCTTTTCTTTGCAAGCCCTTATTACTCCCAAAGCAGTTCCATAACCAGAGGTTGCCAGGGCTCCAGCATTACAGATGGTCATTATCCTTTTTTTATCTTTTAAAAGTTCAAAGCCAAATTTTCCTATATTTTTGCAAGCATTTAAGTCCTCTTCTTCAATCTTTCTTGCTTCTATTTCTAATTCTTCAATTGAGCCATCAGTTTTTTCCCAGACATTTTTCATCCTTTCCAGTGCCCAAAATAAGTTTACTGCTGTGGGCCTGGTACTTTTTAATGTTTTTAATATAAAATTTAAACCTTTCCCTTCCAGAGCCCCAATTACTACCCCATAGGCGGCAGAGACACCTATGGCAGGTGCTCCCCTTACAACCATCTCCTTTATTGCCTTTGCCACCTCGGACAATTTCCTGCATTTTACATAAATTTCCCTTTGAGGTAGTTTCCTCTGGTCCAGTAAAATCAATGTGCCTTTATCATATTTTAGTGTAAACCACATCAAATAATTATAACATTTAAAGTGCTCTTTTTTTTAATTCTTTATTTTTTTTATAAAAAAATTTCCAGGGAGTTTTTCTATGAGCCCTTTAAGTTCCAGAGAGGTTAAGACCACAGATAATTTTTCAATCTTAAAATTTTTCAGCAACTCTTCAAAATGGATTTTTTTTCCTGAAGGAAAATAATTCAATATTTCCATCTCTTCTTGGGTTAAGTCCAGATTTTCTTCTTTTTTTTCTATTTTTTCAAAGTTTTCATTTGGAAATTCTTCTAAAATATCTTCAATGGTTTGAACCAGTTTTGCTCCTTTTTTAATTAAATAATTGGAGCCAGAATATTTAACTTCAAAAGCACTCCCAGGCACAACAAAAAGTTCCCTTCCCTCTTCCAGAGCAAAGTTTGCTGTCTTGAGAGAACCGGATTTTATCCCTGCTTCAATGAGAAGAACTCCCCTGGAAAGCCCTGCAATTATTCTGTTTCTCTGGGGAAAGTTTCTTGGGTTTGGTGGTGTTGAAGGTGGAAACTCTGAAACCAGAGCACCATTTTTTTCAATTTCCTTAGCCAGAGCCCTGTGTTCAGGTGGGTAAATCCTCAAATGCCCTGACCCTAAAACAGCAATTGTTTTCCCTCCATTTTGGAGGGTTTCCCTGTGGGCAGTTCCATCTATTCCCCTGGCAAGCCCTGAAACTATGACCATATTTCTTAAAACCAGTTCCCTTGCAAAATATTTTGCAATTTCCACTGATTCTGGAAGGGGTTTTCTGGATCCCACAATGGAAAAATAAAAACCTACTGGAATTTTTCCCTTTACAAAAAGGGCAACGGGTGGATTTTTTATATATTTTAATGGTTCTGGATAGCCCTCTCTTCCATAAAAAACTAAACTTATATTTTCCTTTTCAATTATATTATTTACTCTTTCCACTTCCACCTCTTTTTCCCTGGGGAAATTATTTTCCTTAAGGAAATAGAGAAGTTCTTCAAGAGATTTCTTCTTTTCAAGAAAGGAAGTGGCTTTTTGATAGTTAAAGTTTTTATGGAAAAGGAAGGGATGAAATTCTTTGAGTAGCATAGTATAATAATAACATGAAAATAAAAGTTGCATTTTTGATTTTTCTTTTTTTCCTTTCAAATATTTACTCTAAAGAAATCTCCGCCAGGGAGTATGCAAAATTTGGAACCAGGGCATTTAAATTAAAGCTTTATAAAGAAGCAGAGATAAGATTCAAACAGGCAGCTCAAAAGGATCCAAAGAATCCTTATTATTTTAATAACCTTGCTATTATCTGTGAGATTTTAGGAAAAATTGATGAGGCAAGAAATTATTATCAGGAAGCATTAAAACTTGCCCCCAAGGATAAAAATATAAAGGAGAATTATGAACGCTTTGAAAATTATGTTAAAAATAATTTTCCTTCTCCTTAATTTCCCCCTACTGGCTTCCTTCTGGGAAGTTTCCCTGGAACTCCCTTCCAAGCCAAAGGTATCCTTGGAGAAGGGTTCAAAAATTGTAATTGCACCTTTCTTGGTTATCTCTGAAAAGGAAGATGAACCCTCTCCCTATGGAAAAAAGGCAGAAGAAGAACTTAAAGGTTATCTGGAAAAGATGCTTTCAAAGGGGGAAAGTTTCACACCCATTAAAAGTTTTGGGGTTTCCCTTCCTTCCTCCAACATAGAAAAGATAAAAAATGATTCCTCATTCTGGATAAAACTCTGTCGGCAATATGGGGGCAGTTATGCCATCTCAGGGGTTTTAAATTTTGAAATAAAGGAAAGGTCTGGTTATGAGACAGAGGAATATGTCTCTCCTTATGATGGAAGGGTTTACAGAAGGCAACGCCTTGTGGAAAGGACGGGG
>JBBFMJ010000042.1:0-10040 GCA_037478515.1 Thermoanaerobaculia bacterium | reverse complement strand
AGAGGAATTTCTTCAATCTTGAGAATTTTAAAATTTTTTTCCAAAAGGATAGAAAAGCCCTGTTTTGCCCCATAGACACCTGAAGGAATGGAAAGGGTTCTGGATTGCAATTCCACTGGAATTTGCCTGAAATATTTTTTTAAATTAAAAAAACTCCCCTCCTCAATAATTAATTCTTGAGTTTGAAAAAGTAGAAAAAAAATATAAAAAAAAACCATTATTTCAGAAATTTTGAAAAAAATTCATTATTTTAGCATAGGAATTTTTATATTATGCTTTTTTGCTGCCTCAATTGCTTCCTCATAGCCAGCATCAGCATGCCTTACTATTCCCATTCCTGGGTCTGTCTTTAAAACCCTGGAAAGTTTTACCTCCGAAAGTTCAGTTCCATCGGCAACAACCACCATACCTGCATGTATGGAAAAACCCATACCTACCCCACCACCATGGTGAACTGAAACCCAGGTGGCACCTGCACAGGTATTTATTAAAGCATTGAGGATGGGCCAGTCAGCAATGGCATCAGAGGTATCCTTCATTCCTTCTGTTTCCCTATTTGGAGATGCCACAGAACCTGAATCCAGATGGTCTCTTCCAATTACAACAGGGGCACGAAGCTCCTTTTTCCTGACCATTTCATTGAATTTAAGCCCTGCCTTATCCCTTTCGCCATAGGCAAGCCAGCAAATTCTGGCTGGAAGCCCCTGAAACTTTACCCTTTCCCTTGCCATCTTTATCCACCTTTCCAGAGATTTATTCTCCGGGAAAAGATTTAGAATGGCTTCATCAGTTTTATAGATATCCTCTGGGTCTCCAGAGAGAGCAGCCCACCTGAAGGGACCTGAGCCCTTACAGAAAAGAGGTCTTATAAAAAGAGGAACAAAACCCTGAAAGGAAAAGGCATTTTCAACCCCTGCCTTTTTTGCCTGTGCCCTTATATTATTCCCATAGTCAAAGGTTATAGAACCCATTTCTTGAAGTTTAAGCATTGCCCTTACATGGACTGCCATTGTTTCATAACTCTTCTTTATATAAGTTTCAGGATCCCTTTTTCTTAGTTCCAATGCTTCTTTTAAAGGCATACCCATTGGCACATAACCGTTCAGCTCATCATGGGCAGAGGTCTGGTCAGTTAAAACTTCTGGCACAATTTTTCTTTCAATAAGGCGTGGAAGGAGTTCTGCTGCATTTGCAACCACTCCTATGGATTTTGCAATTCCCTTTTCCTTGTATTCCAGAGCCCTGTCAATGGCTTCATCAATGGAAAAATAATATTCATCCAGATATCCTGTTTGAATTCTCTTTTTTATCCTCTCCTCATCCACTTCTGCTGCCAGAAAAGTCCCTTCATTCATAGTACAGGCAAGGGGCTGGGCTCCACCCATCCCACCAAGCCCTGCGGTAACCAACAGTTTCCCTTTTAGAGAGCCCCCAAAGTGCTGTCTTGCACATTCTGCAAAGGTTTCATAAGTCCCCTGCAGAATCCCCTGTGTGCCTATGTATATCCAGGAACCAGCAGTCATCTGTCCATACATAATAAGTCCCAGGGCGTCCAGGCGCCTGAATTCTTCCCAGGTAGCCCATTTTGGAACCAGAAGGGAATTGGCAATGAGTACTCTGGGTGCTTCCCTGTGAGTCTTAAAAATTGCCACGGGTTTTCCTGATTGAACAAGCAAGGTCTCATCTTCTTCAAGATTTTTTAAGGACTCCACAATCTTATAGTAGCATTGCCAGTTTCTGGCTGCCTTTCCAATTCCTCCATATACAACCAGTTCCTGGGGCTTCTCTGCTACCTCTGGATCAAGGTTATTCATAAGCATCCTTAAGGCAGCTTCTGTCTGCCAGTTTTTACAATTTAGTTGCTCTCCTCTTGGTGCTCTAATTTCCATAATACCTCCTACTGGGGTGAAATATAAATGGGAAAATTATTGACATTATTATTGTTTGCTGCATAGACATAAATCCCTTCTGAGTATTCCGCAGTGTCTCCAAAACAAATTACTGGTTCCTTAATTAACTGGCAGGGGATATTCCAGATTTCAGGCCTTTTTACATCATTTAATTGTTTTATTTCCTTGGGATTTAATCCTACAGAAGTATGGGCAAGAAACATTCCCTTTCCATCATAACATTCTACATTTATGGTAACCTGTTTTGAAGAAGTGTTAACAAAACCCACATTTGTCCTCCAAACAGCCCCACCTAAAGCCATGGGCTCCTTTGCCTCACTTCCACAGGGAGTTAAAGGGTAAAGGGCAAATTCGCCTACTATAGGCATAAAAATGGGGGTTATCTCTGAAAATATTGCCCCTTCTCCTGCATTGGGATCAGGGGTGTACATAGCAGCAAAACCACTAAATTCTTCCGGTAAACCTGATAGATCAATTTCTACCCAGCCAAAGAAAGTTGGAAGATTTATTTCATTTTCCTTCAAAATCTCAATTAAGAGTTTTGAAATACTTTGCTGACTCTTTACTTCAAAATGAAATTTAAAACTTTGCCCATTATTCAAATATAGTGTTGCAGGGATTACCGCATCCTGCTGGGAAAAATTCATAAGGGTAATGGAAGTATGCCAGTAAGAATTATAAGCACCAGGAGTATCTGCCACAATAAGCCCTCCTAAATTTTGAGAGAAGGCAAGGGAACAACATAATAAAACAAAAAGAAAAATTTTTAAAAATTTCATAGACACCTCCTGCCTATTTTTTTTGAAGAAGCTGGATTACAAAAGAAGGAATCTGCCAGGAAGGCAGAACCCTTTCCACGGCATTTAACCTTATGGCTTCCCCAGGCATACCAAAAATAATAGCAGTGTCTTCTGATTCTGCAATGGTAAAACCGCCCTCTTTCTTAATCTTTAAAAGTCCTTCTGCCCCATCATCCCCCATACCGGTAAGTAAAAGAGCAAGGCATCTTTCTTTGAAAACTCTGGCTGCACTTTCAAAAAGAATATTTACTGAAGGGCAGTATAATTCACCTTCTTTTCTTTCAAGGATTTTTAAAAAAACTTTATCTTCAATCTTTTCCAGGGCTGTATGCTTTCCCCCCGGGGCAATGTAAACCCTTCCTGCCTTTAATTCTTCCCTTTCCTGGGCTTCCACAAATTCCATTTGAGATATTTTTGAAAGCCTTTCTGCAAAGAGTGAAGTAAAAACAGGAGGCATATGCTGGGCTATAACAATGGGTATGGGAAGTTTTGGAAGGGATGAAAAAATCTTTTGAATAACAGGGGGGCCTCCTGTGGAAGCCCCGATAACCATAACTTCGTAATTTTTTTTAAGCAGTGGCTCCTTGGGAAGTGGTATCTCTTCCTTTTTCTCTTCTTTTCTTTTAACCTTTGCCTTGGAGGCACTCAAAACTTTGAGTATAAGTTCCCCTTCCATTTGCTGGAGTGCAGGGGATGCCTTTCCCGTGGGTTTTGCTACAAAATCCACAGCACCCAGTTCCAGTGCCTTAAAAATATTTTTGTCAGAACTTTTTGAAGATACCACCACCACGGGAACTGGAAAATTTAGATTAATCCATCTTAAAACAGCAAAACCATCCATGGGCTCCATTTCCAGATCCAGGGTTACCACATCTGGCTTTTCTCTTACTATTTTTTGAATGGCATCTTCCCCATTGGATGCAGTGTCTATGACTTTTATTTCAGGATGGTTTTCAAGCATTTTTACAATGCTTACCCTGTTATAAGCAGAATCATCAACAACAAGTACTTTGATCATTTTTGATACACCATATCATTTTTAAAATGTCTAAGTTTGAACTTTGTGGTAATGGTTATAAGAGACTCAGAATGTCCCAGAAGAAGAAAACCCTGAGGATAGAGCCTATCATAAAACATATCTACAACCCTCTTTTTTGCTTTGTCATCAAAATAAATTATAACATTTCTGCAGAAGATAATGTCTAAATAACCCAGCAGATAGATTCTATTTGTATCTAAAAGATTTAACTTCCCAAAGGAAACCTTCTGCCTTATGTCATCCTTGATTTTAAAAGCCCCCGGGGATATTTCATCAAAATATTTCTTTTTATAATATTCAGGGCAATTTCTGAAACTGTTTTCTTTAAAAATTCCCTTTCTTGCCTTTATTATGGCATCCTGGCTTAAATCAGAAGCAAATATATCAATGGTTGCTTTTGAAAAATAGCTATATTCATAAAGGAGCATTGCTATGGAAAAGGGCTCCTCTCCAGTGGAGCAACCTGCTGACCATATCCTCAATTTATCCTTGGAGGAAAGGATTTCAGGCACAATTTCTTCAATAAATGCTTTAAGCTGCTTTTGTTCTCTAAAAAAATAGGTCTCATTGGTGGTTATTACATCATAGAGAAGGTCAATTTCCTGGCTGGCTCTGGGGTCGTAAGTAAGGTAGTAATAATATTGTTCGTAGGATTGAAATTGGAGTGCCTTTATCCTCTGCATTATTCTTCTTTCCAGAAGAAATTTATTGGTCTCCTTAAAATATATACCACACTGGGCAAGGATGTAATCCCTGAAAAGGCGGAAAAGTTCCTCAGACATCACATAGTTATTGGTGGTTTCCAGCATATTCCTTCATCTCTTCGAGAATAATTGCCAGTATTTCTTCCTTTTTCCTTTCCGCGGTCTGCCATTCCCTCTCCACCAGAGGTTGAAAGATGTCCTTTTTGGAAAGCAAAACTTGAGCCACATTGTCCACCAGTTCTGGATTTTCCAGTGCCTTTAAAAGGTGAGGAAAGGAAGATGCCTCTGCAAGCACTTCCAGTGCTGAAAGAGCAGCCATTTTTACAAAGGGGTCTGGATCCTTTTCTATTATTTCATGAATAACTGGGAGGGCTTCTTTGTTTCCCATTTCCCTCAAAGCAGAAAGGGCAGAAGCCCTGAGCCGCCAGTCAGGGTTCTGAGTGTAAGAAATAAGCACCTCATAAGCTCTTTTTTCCTTTAAAAATCCCAGTGCCTGAAGGGCTGATTTTTTTACTTCAATATCTGGGAACTTCAATTGTTCTAAAATGACTTCCAAACTTTTGGGATCCTGAAGTTTCCCCAGGGCTTCCAGACAAGCAATCTTTACTGGCGGGATATCTATATTAAGATGGTGGACCAGTGCCTTTAAGGTTTGAGGTTTTGGATAACCACCCAGTACCCTTGCAGCACTTGCCCTTATCCAGAAATCTGGGTCTTCCAGTGCTGAAAGGAGTGGCTCAAAGGCGCCTTCAGGCCTTATATTATCTATTGCCTGAATTGCTTCCTGCCTTACTCTGGGATCCTCATCAGTCAAAGCATGGATTAAGTAAGATGAAAATTTCTCTTCCCTGCACTGTCCCATAAGTTGGATTGCCTGTTTTCTTATCAGAGGATTTGGGTCTCCTAAGGCTTTTTGAAGGACTTCGAAGTATCCCTTTCCTTTCAGATGAACAAATATCTGAAGGGAATTTATCCTTGAAGAAGGATTTTCAGAAAGACAGAGTTTTGAAACCTTCTGAAAGATAAAGTCCTTAAGTTCTTCGCTTTTCTCTCCCCAATTCTTTAAAACTTCCACTGCCAGATTTTGAACTGCAGGAGATTCATCTTCCAGAAGGGTCAGTATATAAACCACCAGTTCTTTCTTTGGAAAAACTGAAAGGGTATCCAGTGCCTGATATCTTATGGAAAATTCCTGCCTTTCAAGATAACCCAAAAGTAAGGGTATGGATTCTCCTTCCTTCCAAGCCTTTAAAACTCTTAAAAATTGAACAATGAATTCCTCTTCATATTCTTCCCTGGGATAATCCTTTGCCAGCCCCCATCCTTCTTTTTCAAAATATCCCAAAGATTCCAGTGCCAGGTCAGTAAAATCCGGGTCTCTTAAGGAATCCATCAGAAGATTAAAACCTTCCTTTGCTCTGGTCCATCCTAAGATATAAATTATATCCCTTTTGACCTCCTGCTTTGGAGTTTGAGAAAAGATAGAAATAAGCTGACTTATCTTTTCCCTGGGAAACATTTCAAAGACCTTCCTGACCACGATTTCCCTGTATCTCTTTTTAAGTATACTGGGCAACTTTGCATTGTATAGATTTGTTATAGCATGGATTGCTGAAAGATTTATTTTTTCTTCAGTATTTATAATTTCCAAAAGAAAGGAAAGGGTGGAGATATGGTTTATCTGGCAGATACTATCCAGAACAGATTTTTGCAAACCTGGTTGCCTGTAAAAGGGAAGAATATGGGGAAGGACTTCTGGCTCCTTTAAATTTCCCAGTGCCTCAATACAATGAAATTGAATCCAGGGGTTTTCATGTTTTAAAAGTTTTATAAGGGATGGTATGGTTTCCTTTCTTTTGTAATGGGAAAGGGAAGATATAGCAGAGGATAGAAGGTTTATATCCTTTTCCCTCCCCAGAAAGGAAAGCAAAAAATTAAAAGCCTCTTCACTTTTTATGTCTCCCAGAAGGGAAACCAGGGCAAGCTTTACATCATAGTTATCCGTTCTCCTAAGCTCCTCCAAAACAAAAGGCAAAATTTTGCTTCCAATTTTATGAAGGGTTTCAATGGAGGTATTCCTCTTTCCTGCATTTTCTTCATCATACAAAGCAGAGATAAGGGCTTTTATAACTTCCCCATTTGCCTTTTCAATTAAAACCTCTGAAACCGCCTTTCTAACCCGCCAGTCCTTATCTCCTAAAAGGAGTATAAGAGGATTTAGAGATTTTTCCAGGGGATGGTTTTTTAGTTCCCAGACAGCCATCTGCCTGGTATCGGGATCCTCAGACCTTAAAAATTCTTCCCATCTATCCATTTTTTCTTTCCTCAATTTTTTTTCTTAAATACTGAATTAAAAATGCCTTCATAAGATCCTCTGAAAGTTCAGGGGATTTTTCTTTAAGCACAATCCTTGCCTTTAAAAAAAGTTCCTTCAAAGATTCCCTGTCATTACCATCTAAATACCTCTTTATTATTTCTTCATTTTCGGAAACAATCTCATTTATCAGCATTCTCATCTTTCTAAGTTTATGTTCCTCTTCAGGGGTGCGGATATATTCCTTGTCATAATGAATTCCTAAAAGGCGTTTTACTATGGATTTAAAGATTTCTGAAGATATCCCTTCTTCAATATATTCATCAGCTCCGTAAAGAAATTTTGGCTTTCTGTGGTATCTTTCAATTTTATGAATTGCTCCAATGAGAATAACGGGTATATTCCTTTTATAAGAATTATTTTTTATCTCTTCCACTATTTCCACACCCAGTATACCGGGTAAAAAAACATTGGTTATGAGTAGATTGGGAACTTTTTCCATTATGGCATTTTTCAGCAAAATACCATCCTCAAAGATCCGGCAATCAATTTCCATCTCTTCCAGATTGTTTATAATAAAATCCCTGAATAGATTTTTCCCATCTGCCAGATAGCAAAGATAATTCTGTCTTTCCTTCTTTTTTATGCTCCAGGTGCTTTTGCAGGAAGGACAGGTTAAAACCATCTCTTCCCTCTGGCTGGCAATTTCAAACTTAAAACCACACTTGGGGCATGTCAAGGTCATATTTGCTCTGCTTTCAAAAGGACCAAAAGTTTCCTCTTATAGGGATAGACCCCAAAAATTAGACCCTTTTCATCTTTTACTGTGGAAGGAGGTGGCTCAATAAGATTTAAAGGAATTTCTATATTCTGATAGACAGAATCCACAATGATACTTATCATTTCATCATTTACCTTTAAAATTATAAGCCGGGTATTCTCATTGTACTCTGAAAGTTTCTGCCCTAAGAATATACCAATATTTATAACAGGCAGGACCATTCCCCTTATGGAGATTATACCCATTATCTCCTCAGGGGCATTGGGCACCTTGGTTATAGGATGAAGGGGGATTATTTCCTGAACATAATCTATTGGAATGCCATAAATTTCTTTCCCTATTCTAAAAGAAAGGTATAACTCTTTCTGGACTTCCCCACCTTTTTCTTCTTTTAAAACTGTTTCTTTAAGTTTTTCTTCTTTTGCAATTTCTTTCTCTTTCTTTAAAGTTTCTTCCCTCTTTTCAACTTCAGCCTGAGGGGTTTCTTCCTTTTTTTCTTCCTTTTTCTTTTTTTTCCTTAAATCTGCAAGATTGACCATACTACTCCTCTTGCTTTAATTCTAATTCTTCGTATGCCTTAAATATAAGGTCAGGAGTTATCCTCTTCATTTCCCTCCCCATTGCTTCCAGAAGGGAAAGAGAACAGAGGGTATTTATAACCCTGGGAATTCCTTTGGAAAATCTATAAATCAAGGGGATGGTTTCCTGAAGAAAAAGATCCTCATCACCACCTGCAACCCTTAATCTGTGTTTTATATAAGGAAGGACTTCCTCCTCTGAAAGCCCTTTAAGATAATAATTAAGGCCTATCCTCTGCCTTAGTGGTTCGTATGCCTTATTTTGAAGCCGTTTTGAAAGTTCTGGTTGTCCCATTATAATAAAACTTAAGAGGTTTTCAGAATCCAGTTGAAAGTTTGTCAGAAGCCGAATCTCATCAAAGGTCCCCTTTTTAGGAATAAGCTGTGCCTCATCCATAATTATCACAGGAGTTATACCCTTTTCATAGAAACCCAAAAGTTTTTTTTCTATCTGTTCCAGCAAATCATTTTTAAAATATCTTGGTTCCTCACCAAATAATTTTACAAGGGTTCTTAAAAATTGAGATGGAGAAAGACGAGAATTTATTATTAGAAAAAACTTAAAATTTTCATTGAAGGAATCCATCAGGGCTCTGCTTAAAGTGGTTTTTCCAGAGCCAATTTCCCCCACCAGAAGTGCCAGTTCCTTTTCCTCCACTGCATACTGAAGACGAGAAAGGGCTTCCTCATGGTTTTTGCTCAAGAAAAGAAACTCTGGATCCGGGGTATTGGAAAAGGGCTTTTTTTTGAAACCAAACCATTCAAGATACAACTTTTGCACCTCCCCTGGAAGAACCCAGTTTCATAAGAGCCATATCCATAATTGAAGGAAGGTCTAAAACCAGCACCAGTTCCCCTGCTTTCAGTTCAGCAGCCCCTGCAATTCCTTTTATATTTTTCAATCTGCTACCCACAGATTTTATTATAATTTCCTGTTGCTTTAACAGCTTATCCACCACCACTCCAAAAGCCCTTTCACCTATTTTATTTACCACCACATAAATCCATCCATCCCTTTTATCACTTCTGGAAATCTGGAAAATTTCAGAAAGCCGGACAATGGGGAGGGTAAAATCCCTCAAATAGAAGACCTCCCTCCCTTCTATGGTCTGGATTTCAGCTTCCTTTGTCCTGAATGCCTCCGACACAGAAGTTAAAGGAATGGCAAACTGGAAGTCTCCGAAAGCAACAATCAATGCTTGAATAATGGCAAGGGTTATGGGAAGATTTATCTCAAAGCAGGTCCCTTCATTCTTTTTTGTGGTTACATAAATGGTTCCATTTAAATTTGTTATGTTTTGCTTGACTACATCCAACCCTACTCCCCTCCCCGAGACCTGGCTAACCTTTTCTGCTGTGGAAAAGCCAGGAAGAAATATTAAGTTTAAAATAGTATCAAAGGGAGCATCCTCTGATATAAGCCCCTTTTGCAAACCCTTTCTTCTTAAAGCATCAATATCAATTCCCTTTCCATCATCCTTTACAGTTATGGCAACAGAGTTCCCTTTTTGAAATGCTTCAATGGTAATCTTTCCTTTTCTTGATTTTCCCATCTTTTCCCTTACCTCTGGTGGTTCTATCCCGTGATCCACCGCATTTCTTATAATATGGATTAAGGGATCGGTAATTTCCTCCACCATCATTTTATCCAGTTCTGTTTCTTCCCCTTTAAATTCTAGCTCAATTTCTTTTTTAAAATCCTCAGCCAGCTGTCTGATAGCCCTTGTCAGCTTATTGTAAATTTGACCAATGGGAACCATCCTAAGTTCTATTATTCCCTTTTGAAGATCATTTATTTTTCTATAAAAATTCCGCTCTATTTTAAAAATTTCCTGAAAAAGCGCTCTGGGAATTGGCTGTTCCCTGATGTTATCCAAAAAATGTTCCAGATTTCCCCTTTCCAGAAAGAGATCC
>JBBFMJ010000041.1:0-10191 GCA_037478515.1 Thermoanaerobaculia bacterium | reverse complement strand
CTATAAAAATAATAATTTCCTCTTTTATTTCTTTTTTTAAAATTTCAGAAATTCCCTTAAAGATAATTCCTTTTTTCACTTCCGGGTCTAAATCCGGCTCCCTTAAATTCTCATCTAAAAATAAATTTAAAAATACCGGCAGATTCTTTTCTTCAATAAAAATTTTAAAAATTTCCCTTAAATCTTTCTTTTTATAATAAAAATATAAATTTAAAAATTTTTTAATTGCATTATAAGGTATTTCCTTTTCTGCAAAGGTGCAGTTTATATAAATTGTGGGTTTTCTTATAAAATTGTCTAAAAAATAAGTTGTAAAATATGTCTTTCCAGTTCCCTGCTCTCCATAAATCAAAAAAAAATTATTTTTTTCAAAGTTTTCTTTAAAATTTTCTAATTCCTTTTTCCTTCCATAAAAAAAAGAAATATCTGGCTTGAAGGTCTTTCTTCCTGAAAGTTCTTGAAGCGTAAAAAGACCTGTCTTTCCTTTAAGTTGTACAGGTGGTTTTGGAGAAAAAATAAATTCTTCTGCCTTTTCTGATACATCCTTTAAAGATAATACCTCCCCTTCCCCTGCAATTTGCATAAGGCGGGCAGCCAGGTTTACTCCATCCCCTAAAACAGTATATTCACATCTTTCATCAGAGCCCAGAAAACCCGCAAAGATTTTTGCATAATTCAAGCCTGCTTTAAAGGAAAAATTTTCCTCCTTTGCCATTTTTTTAAATTCAATTAAAAAATCATATGCCTTTATTAAGGGTTCTTCAATTTGAAAAGGAATTCCAAATAAAATCAAAAATTTATCCCCTTTATCCCCACAATCTACTTTTAAAAAGAAGCCCTGATATTTTTTTAAAATTTTTGCTGTCTCTTTATAAATTTCTTTTAAAATTCCCTTGTTTAAATTTATAAAAATAATTACACAATATTTATGTTCATTTAAAAATTTTGTCTGCTCCTTTAAAAATACCTCTTTAAAAAAGGGATGTAAAGTGTCTATTAAAAAATCAGATTGAATAAATTCAGCCCCTACAAAATTATTGTTTTTTTTATAATCCTCTGGCTGAACAAATTCAGCCCTTATGTTTAAAAATTTCCCATCTCTGAAAAGGACAATTTCCCCTGATTTTGAGTGGTGTTCTGCCTCTGCTGCCTTATCAATTGCTTCCCCTTCAAAGACAGGGTTGAAAAAACCCTCTTCTTTTAAAATATAAAACTTTAAATCCCCAGTGGCAATACCAATTTTAATGGAGATTGGGAAAATTCCAGCAGGTGTTTTTGCTTCTTTTTTTTCTTTGAAAAAATTCTGGATTTCAATGGATGAACTTATTGCCTCCTCTTCCCTTTCAAAATAGACATTTAAAGCATCCCCTGCAAAAGAAAGCACATCCCCCTTATATTTTTTGATAATTTTTATTATATTTTCATAGTAAAAATTTAAAATGCTTCCTAAAATTTCAGAACCTTCAGGTCCAATTTTCATAAGGGCTTCTGATAAGGGGGTAAAACCAGAGATATCTGCAAAACATATAGTTCCCTTTTTTTCAAACTCCCTATTTTTTAAATTTTCAATTTTATTTTTTTTTAAAAGGTTTAAAAGAAGGTTTGGAAACAGGGCTTTTAATTCCACTAAAAAATTATAACATTTTGAAATAAAATTTGCATTTTTATCCCTTTTAAGTTATATTATTTCCTATGCGAAAAAATGGTAGAGGTCTTGAGGAAATAAGGCCTTTAAAATTTCAACTGGATTACTTAAAATACCCCGATGGCTCCGTTTTAGTGGAAATGGGGGATACAAAGGTTTTATGTACTGTAACACAGGAAGAGAGGGTTCCTTCTTTCCTGCAAACCAAGGGGAAGGGCTGGATTACCTCTGAATATTCAATGCTACCGGGTGCAGGGGAGCCCAGGATTCAAAGGGATGTGCAAAAGGGGAGGGTTTCCGGCAGGAGTTTTGAAATTCAGAGGATGATAGGAAGGGTTTTAAGAGCAGTGACAAACCTCACCATAATACCGGACAGGACTATATGGGTGGATTGTGATGTCCTTCAAGCAGATGGGGGAACCAGATCCCTTGCTTTAAATGGTGCCTTTTTAGCTTTAAATCTTGCAATGATAAGATATTTAAAGGAAGGGCTTATTTTAAAATGGCCCATTAAAGAATTTATGGGTGCTGTTTCTGTTGCCCTAATCGGGGGTGAAATTTATCTAGACCCGGATTATGATGAGGACAAGGAAGCCCAGGTGGATTTAAATATTTCTATGACTGAAAGCGGGCATCTTTTAGATGTTCAGGCCTTTGCTGAAACCTCTCCTTATTCATTATCGGTATTTAATGAAATGCTGGAAGTGGGATTTGAAGGTATTGAAAGAATAATTGATGAAGAAAAAAAAGCTTTAAAAGAAAGTTTCCTTTGCCTCCCAGAGGATTTAAAAGAACTCCTTCCAGAGGGTTATATTATATGAGGGATTTGATTATAAGTTTTTCCTTTATCCTTTCAGTTTTAATTTATGTAATTCTGGCTTTTGTCTTAAAAAATACTATAAAACCAGTTTTTCCTTTTCAAAAGGATATAAGTATTTATTTTTATGGAATTTCCTTTGTAATTTTTCTTTTTGCCCTCTATCTGGCTAAACTTAAAAGTTTTCAGAGCAGGTTAATTTCTCTTGTAATCTGTGAAATTCCACCAATTTTTGGCTTTGCCTATTTTATTATATCTGGAAACCTCAATATACTGGTTAGAATTTCCATAATTTCAATTCTTGTAATGCTTTACATTATATTTTTAAAAGGAGAAAAGGTTGAAGGTTGACCTCCACTGCCATACCACTTTTTCCCCATCCCCTACTTTCAAGGGTTATTCTGCTTATGATGCTGCCACAAAACCTGAAACTGCCTATTCCATCTTAAAATCCAGGGGGATGGACCTGGTGACCTTTACAGACCACGATACCATTGATGGTTGCCTTTATCTATTAAATAAATATCCAGACCTGGAGGATTTTTTTGTATCAGAGGAAGTCACCAGTTATATAAGGGAAGCAGAGGCAAAGGTCCATATTGGTGCCTTTTATATTGATGAAAAAAAGCATAGAGAGATACAAAAATTGAGGAAAAATTGTCTGGAACTGGTGAATTATTTTAAAAAAGAAGGGATTCCCTATGTCCTTTTTCATCCAGCCAGTTTTCCTGTAAAGAGGAAAAATCTTAAAAAATTCTGGGAGTTTTCCCTTCAAAACTTTCCCTATTGGGAAATCTGGAATGGCTCCCTTCCCAAATCCCATAGTTTGCTGGTCCTTTCTATTTTAAAGGATTTAAAAAAGAAACCCTTTCTGGTATCTGGCTCTGATGCCCACAATCCCTTTCGCCTGGCTTCCAGTTATACCTTTTTAGAACGGCCTTTCAAGCCCGTAGGATTTTATGGAAAGGGTATCAGTTTACCTTCCCAGATTTTTGATGTCTATTTTTCTATCTTTTCTTATATAAAATATTCCTTTTCAATGGAATTGATTTCAAGGAATCCTAAAATTTTCCCTTTTTTACTCTTTTTTGGAATTCCTATGACCTTTGCGGGGCTTCCCCTATTTTTAATCCTCTGCAACAGGGTTTATTTAAAAAAGATATATTTTCAATCAAGAGGAGTTCTAAATGGCTACCAATCCTGAATACCTGGAAAAAAACTACACTTCTCTATGCCCTGAATGTTTGAAAAGCATAGAGGCATATTTCTCCTATGAAGGAAATATGGTTTTTTTAAATAAAACCTGCCCGGAGCATGGCAGTTTTAAAGACCTTTTTTATTCCAGCACGGCTCTATTTGAAAAATCTTTAAAGTTTCTCTCCTGGATTGAGCCAGGGCAGATGAATCCCGCCTGCCCCGAGGAATGTGGACTTTGTAGTTTCCATAAAAGTGCTGCTTCCATCATAAATATTGATTTGACCAGTGATTGTAATTTGAAATGCCCTTTCTGTTTTGCCTCTTCCAATGAAGGAGAAAAAAAATATCTTTCCCCTGAAAAAATAAGGTTTATGCTGAAAAGTATCAAGCCAAACAGGGGACAGAGGGCTGTTCTTCAGATTTCAGGTGGAGAGCCCACAATTTCCCCTCACTTTTTTGAAGCCATTTCCATTGCCAGAGAACTGGGATTTTACTGGATACAGGCAGTCACCAATGGAATCAGGTTTGGGCAATCCCTTGAATTTACAAGGAAAACAAAAGAAGCAGGGCTTAAAGGGCTTTATATGCAGTTTGATGGTGTGGAGGATGAGGTCTGGAGAAAAACCAGAGGCAAACCCCTTATGGATATGAAAACAGCAGCCATAGAAAACTGCAGAAGGGAAGGTTTGAGAGTCATACTGGTGGTAACCCTTGTAAAAGGGATAAATGGTGAACAAGTGGGAAAAATCTTAAATTTTGCCCTGGAAAATATTGATACAGTGGTGGGGATAAGTTTTCAGCCCTTGAGTTTTACTGGAAGAGTTCCCTTTGATGAAAGGATGGAAAAAAGGTATACCCTTTCCCATCTGGCAGAGGATTTAGAAAGGACCACCGATGGAAAATTAAAGGCATTAAGGGATTTTTATCCCTTATCCTCCATTGTTCCCATTTCAAAACTTATAAATTTAACCAGAAAAACCCCCTTTGAACCAAAGGTTATGGAATGCACCTGCCATCCCCTTTGCGGACTTGGGACATATCTTTTAGTTGAAGAAAAAACCAAAAATTTCATACCCCTTCCAGAACTCTTTGACTGGGATGGTATCCTTTCAGAGCTCAAATATATGGTTGAAAAGGAAAGAAAAAAATACGGGCACTGGAAAATAAAGGGGGCTTTTACCTTTGGGAAACTTCTTTATAAATACAGATATAAAAATTCCCCCGTCAATGCCTTTGAACTCTTGAAAATCTTTGATGGGCTCACTGGTTCTAAAAGTTTTGGGATTGCCAGAAAAAACAGATATCCCTGGCGACTTTTTCTGGCTGCTGGTATGCACTTTATGGACAACTATAATTTTCTCAAAGAAAGAATTCAAAGGTGCGTGGTGCATTATGTAGGAGAGGATGGAAGGGCATATCCTTTCTGCTCTTATAATGCAGGTCCCACATTCAGGAATAAATTTGAAGGAAAATAGAAGAAAAATTTTAGTTAAAGCACCTACAAGAGTTGATTTATCAGGCGGGACTTTAGATATCTGGCCTCTCTACTGTTTTTTTGAAAATTCCAAGACCATAAACCTTGCCATAGATGGTTTTGTTGAAATTAAGATGGCTTTGAGGAGTTCTGGGTTTCAAATAAAACAGAAAGACAGGACCTTTCTTTTTAAAAATTTAAAAGAGCTTAAAAATTCAGAGTTTTGCCTTTATGGATTTGTATTTTCCTTTTTTAATTTAAAAGGAATTGAAGTGGAAATAATAAATATGCCTCCAAAATCTTCAGGGCTTGGGGGTTCCTCTGCCCTGCTTTTATGTCTTCTTAAAGGTATATTTTTCTTTTTAAATAAAAAGGTAGAAAAGAGCTATTTAATTTCCCTTGGAAGGGACCTGGAAGCAAAGAATATGGGCTTTCCCACAGGAACCCAGGATTTTTATCCACCCCTTTATGGGGGTGCTCTTTGCATAAATTACAATTTAGGTAAGGAAAGTTTTGAAAGATTAAAGGGGATAAAAAAAATTAAAAAGTATTTTCTCCTTTATAATACAGGTGTGGGGCACCATTCTGGGAGGCAGAATTTTGAGGTTTTCAGGGGTGCCATTGAGAAAAAAGAAGGAAAAATTTATAAAAATTTAATGGAAATTGCAAGAATTACAAATTTTATGTATAAAGCTTTTAAGGAAAAAGATTTTAAAGTGGTGGGAAAATTGATGAAAGAGGAATGGCATTTGAGGAAAGAACTTTCCCCTGCCTTCAACCATCCAGAGCTGGACAAGGCAATTGAGAGAGGAGAAAAATTGGGGGTATGGGGTTATAAGCCCTGTGGTGCAGCAGGAGGGGGGAGTATTGTATTCCTTGCTCCACCAGAAATCAAAGAAAGGTTAAAAAAAGAATTAAATTTGCTAAAAGGGGAGGTTCTGCCTTATAATATAACAAAGGAAGGAATTTTTTTAAAGATATGCTAATTGGAAGGGATGAAGAAGGAAAAATTCTGGATTTAAGCCATAACCACTTCACAACCCATTCCTTATGTGTTGGAATGACTGGGAGTGGAAAGACGGGTTTTTCCATTTCCATTCTGGAAAAACTGGCACTTTTGAAAATTCCTGCTCTTATTTTAGATCCAAAAGGGGATCTTGGAAACCTTTTTTTAATCTTCCCTGATTTAAAACCAGAAGATTTTGCCCCCTGGTCAGAGGAACCGGAAAAGGCAGCTCAAATCTGGAAAGCAAACCTGGAAAAGGAAGGGATTGGAAAACAGGAGCTTGAAAATCTGAAAAGTTCTGTGGAAAGAAGGATAATTACCCCTGGCCTTGCCTCCTGTGCTCCATTAAACATACTCCCATCTTTTAAGGCACCATCTCCTTCTGAAATGTCTCAAAACCTTGAAGAGATAAGAGAAAGAATCAGAAATCTGGTCTCTGCAATTTTCAATCTATTAGGAAGACAGCCAGATCCCTTTTCAGATACTCCTTTTATATTTTTATCCCTTTGCTGCGAATATCTCTTCAAAAGTGGAAGGGATATAAGTTTGGAGGATTTAATCCTTTCTCTGGAAAGTCCACCCTTTTCTTCAATAGGGGTTATGCCCCTCGAAAAGGTATTCCCTCTGGAAGAGAGGAGGAATCTGGCTTTTAAATTGAATAATTTAGTGGCTTCACCACAGTTTTCTTCCTGGTTTTGTGGAATTCCCTTAAATTATTCTGAAATCTTTTATACATCAGAAGGAAAACCCTGCCATAATATTGTCTATTTAAATCATTTAGATGATAATTTAAAGCAATTTGCAGTAACTCTAATCCTCTCTGAACTTTACAATTTCATTTCAAAGCAAAAGGGTTCGGAGGATTTAAAGTATCTTTTATATTTTGATGAAATCTCTGGTTTCCTGCCGCCTTCTCCCTCAAATCCTCCCTCCAAGGCACCTCTTTTAACTCTGCTTAAGAAGTCCAGGGCTTTTGGACTTGGGGTTTTTCTGGCAACTCAGAATCCCATAGACCTGGACTACAGAGCCCTTTCAAATATTGGAATTTATGCCATTGGAAGGCTGCATACCCAGCAGGACAAGGAAAGAATTAAGGATTTTATTGGAAAAGATGAAAGTGCTATGGAAAGGATATCAAATTTAAAGCCTAGGGAATTCTGGATAAAAGATGTAAAGGACCCCAGAACACCTCTGGTAATCAAGTCCCTTCAAGTTTGTGCTTACCTGAAGGGTCCAATGACAGTGGAAGAACTTAGAAACTTTGCAAAACCCTATGAAAAGGAAAGGGGAGAGAAGGAAAAAAGGGCCTATTTTATACCTTCCAATATTTCCATTGGTTATGACCCTAATGGAGGAGAGCTTTTTCCCTATTTTTTATCTGAGGTAAGTTTATTTTATTCAAAGGAAAGTGCCAGGATAAATACGGCTAAAGATTATTTCCTCCTCTCTTCTCTGGAGAAGGAAACATTGGAATGGAAAATTCTTCACCAGAAGCCCATCCTTATTAATGATAAGCCAGAGGGCTCCAATTTAAATCTGGACCCTTCTGTGGACCTGGAAAAGGAGTTGAAAAGGGCAGAAAAGAATTTAAAAGAAAAAATATCAACCCTCTTTCCATTAAAAATTTACTATAATTCCTACCTTAAAATTTTCTCTTCTCCTGGAGATACCAGAGAAGAATTTTCTTTAAAATGCAAGGAAAAGGCAATAGAAATTTTGAAAGAAAAGCTGGAAGAAATGAGAAAAGTATATGAAATCAAGCTCCAGAGATTGAGGGAACAGCTGGAAAAGGAGAGATACTTTTTGCAAAAGGAAGAACAGGAGGCCTCTTTAAGGAGTGCCGAAAGGAATATAAATATTTTAGAGGCAGGACTTTCCATACTTTTTGGTGGAAAAAGGACAATGACAAAAATAAAAAGGACTCTTTCAAAGGCAGGTCAGGTGGGAAAGAAGGAAAAACAGGTTCAGAAGGAAAAACAGGATGTGCTTATTAGGAGGGAAAGGATTCAAAAACTGGAGGAGGAGCTTTTATCCTTGAAAGATGAAATGGAAAAGGAAATTATGAAAGTTGAAAGTGAGGAAAGGGAAAAGATGGAGAGTATTGAAGAAATTCTCATTTATCCTCTGGAATCCAAAAGCAGTATTGAAAAAATTTCAGTTGTATTTTTAAATAAAAATAGTTTAAACTTATAGGGGTGATACTATGGAAAATTTAATAGATAAACTTACCAGTAAATCTTTAAGGTTTAAGTTTTTATGGGGGGCAGTCCTGATTCTTGTGGTCTTTTCCCTTCTGGTGCTCCTGACCTTTAACTGGAAGGCAAGGAATTTAATGTATGAACAGGTAAAAAAGCAGGGGGATGGGATTGCCAAAACCGTTTCTTTAAACTCCAGTTATTACATACAATTTTCTTTGAAAAATAATCTGGAGGATATGGTTCAAACCATTCTTTTTTCCACAGAAGCTGTCTATGTGGACTTCTTGGATAATTTTGGAAATGTGCTTGCCAAAACCGATGAAAGTGAAAAACCCAAGGAATTTGATTCCTTTGTTCCGGAAATCACCATCGGGAAAAAATCCAGAACTCAGAGCGGAAAGGAAGTACTGATTTTCATATACCCTGTGCTGGATCCTTCAAAATCAAAGGTTCATCAGGATATCAATTTTGAAAGTTTTGTGGAGGCCCCCTGTGTGGTTTGCCATAATAAAAAGGGAGATTTTATACTGGAAAAGAGGGAACTGGAACAACTTAGCAAAGGCAAAATTAAAAAAATGATGGAAAAGATTAAGGATTACAATTATGAGGGGGAATTTGCCCTTGGGTATTTGAGATTGGCAATCTCTACCAGGGCTTATCAGGCAGCCAAGTATTCCCTTACTATATGGGGATTGATAATAACTATTTTTATATTAATTTTGTCTCTTATTTTTGTTCAGCTGGGCTATAAATTTACCATTGGTCCCCTGCTCAATCTCCAGCAGGTTGCCACCCAAGTGGCAAAAGGAGATCTGACCCAGAGGATAAAAACCCATAGGCAGGATGAACTGGGGAAGCTGATAAATGCCTTCAATCAGATGACTGAAAACTTAGAATCAATGGTTTCCAAAGTAAAATCGGGCTATACAAGGCTTCTGGGTGCCACACAGGTAATTTCAAAATCCAGTCAGACGGTTATACAAAAGGCAGAAGCTCAGGTCCAGTCCACAGACCAGACCTACAATTCCATAGAACAATTAAATAATGGAATTAAAAAGATAAATGAAAATGTGGAATCCCTATCCACTTCCTCTGAAGAGACCTCCTCTTCAATCCTGGAAATGGTTGCCACTATGGAAGAAGTTTCAAAAAATATTGATGCATTATTTAATGCTGTGGAAGAGACCGCCAATGCCACCACAGAGATGGTGGCTTCCATAAATGAAGTGGACCGCTCTATGGAACAGCTGGCATCCTTTGTCTCGGACACCTCTGCTTCTATGATTGAAATGGATGCTTCCATAAATGAAGTGGAAAGAAATGCTTCCCAGTCCTATGATTTTACCCTGGAGGCATCTAAATATACAGAGGAAGGGCTTAAGGCAGTTCAGGAAACCATCCAAGGTATGTCCAATATCCAGAAAGCAGTTCAGGAAGCAGAAACTGTTATTTTAAAACTGGGTTCCAAATCAGAAGAGATTGGAAAGATTGTAAATGTAATTGATGATATAGCAGAGCAGACAAATTTACTTGCCTTAAACGCTGCAATCCTGGCAGCCCAGGCAGGGGAACATGGAAAGGGTTTTTCTGTGGTGGCAACTGAAATAAGGGATTTATCTGAGAGGACTGCTTCCTCCACTAAGGAAATTTCAAATTTAATTAAGACAGTTCAGGAAGAAGTGAAAAATGCCATTGAATCCACGAAAATAGGTGTAAAGGAAGCCAAATCAGGGGCAAGTCTGGCAAATCAGTCAGGTAGAATCCTTGAAAAAATCCTGGAAAACAGTCTGGCTGTATCCAATATGGCAAAGGAAATTGCCAGAGCCACTAAAGAACAGGCAAGGTCCTCCCAGG
>JBBFMJ010000040.1:8500-10202 GCA_037478515.1 Thermoanaerobaculia bacterium | reverse complement strand
GGTTTGGGGTCTAAATTTAATAAAGAAGATTTTAGGTACTACCAGTTTTATTTCTTCAATTTTATACCTTTGAAGTTCAATCCCATTAAATTTTAGATAAATTACTTTTTCCCTTGCATCCAATATATAATAAAAACAATCAGAGAGCATAAGGGATTTTTCATATTCAAAAAGTTCCTGAGAAAAGGAAAAGAGATTAAAAAATATAAACGCTATAGCCAGTTTTAAGGGTTTTGACCACAAGGCGCAAGTCCTCCCTTCCTACTCTTATACATCCATGGGTTACATTTCTTCCCAGTAACCTTTCATATAAGGTTCCATGGATGAAATAACCGCCCCCTAAATCCAGAGCATACTCTCCCAGCATACCCCTTTCCAACCTTTCACTGTAATCCTTTGGTATTGGTTCTCCTTCTTCAATAAATGCCCAGTCAGGTTTAACCCATACAGGGTCTTCAATAATGTTTTTTATGGTAAACTTTCCCTTTGGTGTATCAAATACCCATTTTCTATTCCCTTGGGGGTCTTCCAAGACACCCCCTGAACCAGCTGAACAGACAATTTCCTTTATTAAATTCCCATCTTTATCTTTTAAATACATTCTATTATGGGTTCTATCTATTATGAGATAAGGATTTTTTGGCTTCAGCATTTTCAGGCGGAATTCCCCCTTTTTATCCACTTCCTTTGGCTTTTCTGGATTTTCAAAATTTTTGATTTTTTCAAATTTTACATAGGAAATGCCTGTGGAAAAGAAAAATATAACTAAAAAAATTAAAAAGGAAAAGCAAAATATCAAAATTTTAAATATTTTAGTCCTCAGGAATTCTTTGAGTTTTTCCATATTTTTTCCTCTTCCAGGTTTGATAATACATCGTTATTTCCCACAGAACCAATAATATAAACTGGCATACCCACAAAAGATAAGTTGTAAAGGTCCTTCATATCTTCATTGGAAAGGGCAACGCACCCCTGTGTCCAGTCGATTCCAAGGCCTCCATCTCCATGGATTTCAATAAGCCCACCAATCTTTGAATTTTTAGGAATTAGTCCTTTTCTTTTGGCTTCTTCAAATCTCCTCTTATCTTCTTCATTGGGATAATTGAGAAGAAGGGCAAGGTAATATTTTGTCCTTCCAAAACCTTTTTTTTCTGTAATTTTATACCTTCCTTCAGGGGTTGCCAGATCGCCACTCTTTGTCTTTTTTGAAAGGGGATTTTTTCCAAATTCCACAGAATATAATTTAAAAACCCTTCCATTTCTTAAAACTTTTAGAACTCTTTCATCTTTTATTACCACAATTACACTGGAACTGGAAGAAAGGTTAAGGGCTTCATTATAAAGGTTTTTCCATTCTCTGATTTTTTCAGGGCTATAAAAACTTTTCAGGGAATCCTTTATTTGGCTAAAAAGTTTCTCATTTAAAAACTGGGCACTGGCAAGTTTTGTTTTTGCTTTTTCTAACTTGCCAATTTTATAAAGGTTTTCTGATTCTTTTAAATAGGTATAAGATTTTAAAAAGTTAACATAGATATCTGACCCCAGAGGAATTCTATTTAAGGTTTCCTTTATTTTGGAGTTTAAGTCGCTTATCTCTTCAAATTCTTTTAGATAATTTTCTTTTTCCAATCTCTGTTTTTCCTTATAAAATCTTATTTTTTTTATGGATAAATCAATGGATTTTTGGAAAAGGTATTGGGAA
>JBBFMJ010000040.1:0-8490 GCA_037478515.1 Thermoanaerobaculia bacterium | reverse complement strand
ATCGTAGTCCCTAAAAAAAACGATTTTACTCTCCTGTAAGAGCAACTGTTTTTTTGCCCTTTTGTAGTAGTTTTCTGCTTCCGTAAGGTCAATTTTTAACTTTTCCCCTTTGAAAATTAATTTTTTTGCTAATTCTTCATTTATTTTTATGGGTTTTGTGTTTTCTCTGTTTTCAATGGCATAGGGAATCCCATAACAGAGGATTATTGAAATAACCAGAGCAAATAGAATTTTCTTCATAAAATAAAAGGCAGGTCCCACAAAAAGTAGAACCTGCCTTAAGGGTATTAGATTTTACTTACTTTTTCTTCCCTTTTGCCATTTCAATGGCGTTGTTGATAGCATCCTTTACGGAATTTACTTTTGCTTTTGCCTCTTCCAGTTTTGTTTTGGCATCCATAAATTTTCCACCATCAAAGGATGCCTTTGCTTCATCAATCATTGGTTGAACTGCATCAAGGTCTGCCTGAAGAGCAGCAAGATCAGCCTGGGAACCCTTTCCCTTTGGGGCTTTTTTCATAAGATCTGTGGCTTCCGTTAAAGCAGCTTGAACTTCATTCATCAGTGTTTCTGCTTCTGCTTTGACTTGTTCTTTCTTTGCAGCTGCATCATCTTTTGCCTTTACAGCAGCATCTTTTGCTGCATTTGCAAGTTCCTTTGCCTTTTCATAGGAGCGGAAGAGAGCAAATTTTCCGTTCTGGACATCCAGTTCTGCCTGCATCTGACCCAGTGCATCCTGAGCAGCTTTTAAGGATTCAGGAGCATAAATTTCTGCTTCTGCATTCTTTGCTTCATCCAGAGCTGCATTTGCTGCATCAATTTCTGCCTGAGGGGGTTTTGCACAAGCAAGGAGCCCCACAATGGCAACAAACAAAAACAAAAACCTTAAGTACTTCATACCTTTACCTCCATTTGAGGAAATATTATGGTGGCATAGGTTCATCTACGATGACCTTTTGCCTACCGGTTTTTAAAATAAATCTAATTATTTTATTATAAATTTAAACCTTTGTCAAGCGGGAAATATTTTTATCCAAAAAATTTTTATAAGTCATGGATATTACATAGGTTTTGAAAAATTTCCAAGAAAAAGGATAACTTCTGTTTTCCTGTGATAGATGCAGAAGAGGAAGGGATGGTCTGCCCTGAAGACAGGTATTCTTTTTCCTGAAACTGAGGTTACCCTTACTGTCACTGCCGTTGCCCCTGCTGCCTCTGTTCCTTCTTCATCCACCTGAACAAATGCCTGATGGATTATGTCATCCACCTTGAGGTTTTTCTTCCCACTTATGCCAGAGAGGTCTGCACTGTCTGTGAAGACTTCCACCATACCCATATTCTTGAAGGCATCATTTAAAAAATATTTTTTTTCAAAACTGAAACGGGGAATGTAAACATCCACCTTCATTTTATTTAAACTCTGCCTCAGTTCCTCAAAGGTTTCATAATCCAGATTGAGGTCTCCCTTTTTAGGCAGTATCAAAATCATTGATAAATTTTCTCCTGAATAGGGGAGTTCTAAAACTTGGAAATTTTCATTTTCTCCATAATTAAATTCCTCTTCCAGAGCCCTCATCATTTTTACCTTTGCCCTTTTTTGGTCATCTATTTTAAAATCCTCTTCCCTTGTTTCCTTTTCATCAAATTTTTTAAGCCAGTTTCCTTTAAAATAGATGGCATTGGTTAAAACCATCCTTATAGAAGGACCTAAAGTTCCCTCAGGTATTAAATCTTTTATCCTTTTTGAAGTGTTTTCTTCTATCCAGCTATTGATGATTTTTCTGCAACCTTCGGGGTTTTCCTTGAAGTTCAATTTTTCAGCTTTTCCCTTATAATATTCCTCAATTTTTTTTAAATAGTCCTTTAAAATTTGAAAATCCTTTTGAAGCCATAGAGCGTTTGCTATATGAAATTTGTTTTCCTTTTCTTTTGAAATTTCTTCCATAAGAAATTTTATTTTAAGTTCTCTCTTAGTATCAGAGGTATCTATAAAAAGGACCTTTTCCATTTCCTTTAAAGTTTTTCCTCTGGAGCCCTCGTATACCATACCCATAGCCAGGTAAATGCTGGTGCCAGAAAAAAATATGTTTTCACCTAAATTATTCTTTAAAATTTCCTTGTAGAGATTAAAGGTAAATCTGTTCAGGGAACTTAAATTAGCACCCATATCCCTTTCTTTTTTAGGTGGGTTTTTGGACATACCCAAAAGAAATAAAAAAATCAGGATTAAAATTAAAAGTAATCTATTCATAACCCTATTTTAAATTAAATAGAATGGAAAAGCAATAATAAATTTGGTATACTTAAAAGATGGAAAAGTTTTTTCCTGTGTTGATTTTATTATTACCTCTTTTATGTATAGGTGAAGAAATTGTTAGGGACTTAAATACCTCTTATCACCTGGCTTATATTGATAAGCACATAAATGAATATTCTTTCAAATACGGGCTGGATCCTGAACTGGTAAGAGCGGTAATTAAAGTGGAATCCAATTACAACCCCAAGGCAGTTTCTCCAAAGGGTGCCATTGGGCTTATGCAGCTTCTCCCTTCCACAGCAAAACTTATGGGAGTAAAAGACCCTTATGATATAGAAGAAAATATCTATGGTGGATGCAAATATTTAAAAATTCTTCTGGAAGAATTTTCAGGGGATTTGAAACTTGCCCTGGCTGCTTATAATGCTGGTAAAGAAAGAGTCATTCAGTACAAAGGTATACCTCCCTATAAAGAAACTATTGAATATGTAAAAAATGTGCTGAAAATCTACAATGGCACTGGCTATTCTAACAGGCAGGTAAAGGTCTTAAGGGGCGAAAATGGAAGAATATTGATAACCAATATGAAGAAATTGAGATGAAAAAAGATCAATCTTCAATTCCACCCTTTGATCAAGGTGTTTACCTTATGCATTTAAATAAGGGTAAGGAAGCTTTAAGGCAAAATGACCTGGAACAGGCAAAGCTGGAACTGGAGATTGCTTTAAAATACAGACCCGAGGATGATGAACTTTTAAATATTCTGGGGATGGTATATTTCAAATTAAAAAAGTATGCTGATGCGGAAGTAATTTACAAAAAATTGGTGAATATGAACCCTGATGTTTTCATTTTGAGGTCCAACCTGGGGGTGGTTTTGTTCAAGCAGGGTAAAGTAGAGGAGTCCCTGAGCCATTTTCAAAGGGCAGTGGAGCTGAAACCCAATTACCTTAAAGCCCATCTATATCTGGGGCTTATATATAAAAAGGCAGGAAAACTGGGGCTTGCCCTGGAACATTTCAAATTTGCTCAAGCAGAACAGCAAGTAAAGGAACTGGAAGCATTGGTGAAAGAAAAAAAGGAACCCATTCCAAAAAAGGAAAGTCCTGAAATCACCAGAAGCGTAAAGGTTCAACCCTTAAATGAAGGTGAGCCCTTGAAGGCAATTACAGAGGTCTTTCAAAGGGATACCTCTGAAATCCTTGAGAAGATAGAGGTAAAAAAGACCGAGCCCATTAAGGCAATGGAAAAGAAGTTTTACCTTCATCACAATGGTTTTCTTGAAATTCACTCCGATGGAAAGGTATATATAAAAAAATCCTCTTTAAGAAGTTATGTGGGAAATTTTGTCTTTGAAGGAATGCAGGACTTGAAAACCACCTCTGCGGAAGAGATAGTGGAAGCCAGAGGGAAAGGAAAATTGTTTTTATTTGAGAAAGGAAATCAGACATATCTTTTTGAACTGAATCAGGAATTTGTTTATGTGGAGGGAAAACATATCCTTGCAATAGAGGAAAACCTTCTTTTCAGGCCTGAACCCATACACGATTATAAAAATAATAAAACCCTTCAAACTTTTAAGATTTATGGAAAAGGTGCCCTTGCCCTGACAACCCATATGGAACCCTTGACTTTAAGGGTTACCCCTGACTACCCCTTAACCATTCTTTCTTCTTCTGTGGTTGCCTGGACTGGAAATCTTTATCCCATTGTGGGACAGAAAGCCCTTGAAAAGGAAGGGGATGACTCATTTCTTATTAGATTTGAAGGGGAGGGGCTTATTATAGCAGATGAAAAAATATAGGAGAATTTTATGATAATTACCTGTGAAAATTGCCAGACAAAATATAAGGTAGATGAAGAAAAATTTGCTGGGAAAAAGGTGAGGTGTCCCAGATGCGGGCAGGTTTTTTTTGTGCCCATAAAAGAGGAAGAGACAATTATAGGTAAGGAAAGTAAGGTAATGCAGGACACCACAAAGGTAGTAAACACCCAGGAGGCATTAAAGGAAGTTAAAAGTTTTTCCGTTCATGGAAAGAGATTTTCTCTGGCAGTGCTTTCTGGCCCTCTTGTGGGACAGGTTGTAAAAATTACTAAAACTCCCTTTATAATTGGAAGAGCCAAGGGCGATTTGCTTATTCCAGATTCCGAGGTATCCAGAACCCATTGCCAAATTGAAATTTTAGATGACAGAATCCTCCTGAAGGATCTTGGCTCCACCAATGGAACCTATTTTCAAGATGAAAGGATAACAGAAGCAGTCTTAGAGGATAAGGCAGAGTTCAGGGTCGGGAAGACCAGTTTAATGTTTATAGTTACCACGGAAGAGTAAAAGTTGTCCCTTTTAATATTTAAGATAAAATTTTTAGAAAAGGAGGTTAAATGAAAGAAGAACTGTGCATTGGCTTTGTGGGGGCAGGGGGAGCAGGGGTTGTATCCATAGGGGAGATGCTCATTCAGGGATGTGCCTCAGAGGGGCTTTCTGCTATGGCTACTATGTCCTTTGGTCCTCAGATTAGAGGTGGGGAGTCCTCTTCGAAGGTCAGATTTTCCTCAGAGTATGAAATTTTATCTCCAGGGGATGATTGTGACATTTTAGTTGCTTATCATTTAAGTGAATACCCAAAGTTTAAAGGGGAACTGGAACTTAAAGATGATTCCATAATTTTTATTGAACAGGACGATCCCATGGCACAAAATCTTCCCTTTGAAGTAAAGCCAGAGATGAAGGTTTTATTTGTCCCCTTCCAGAAACTGGCAAAGGAGGAAGCAAAAAATCCTCTGGCAGCCAATATTGTTTCTCTTGGGGTCATTGCAGAACTTTTTAACCTGCCTTATAAAGGATTAATGAATGTTATAACAAAAAAGTTCAAAAAAAAGGGAGAAGAGGTAATAAATGCAAATTTAAATGCACTGGAGATTGGAAGGAAATTTGCCAGGGAAAAGCAGGCTGAAATACCGGAAAAGGATAAGTTTAAATACAGAGAAAAAAATCCCAGGTTAGTCCTGACTGGAAACGATGCAGTAGCCTTAGGTGCCATTTTTGCCGGATGCAACTTTTTTGCCGGCTATCCCATAACCCCTTCTTCAGAAATAATGCATTTTATGTCAGAGCTTCTTCCGATGTTTGGTGGAAAGTTCCTTCAGGTGGAAGATGAAATTTCAGCCATCTGCCATTGTATAGGGGCTTCTTTTGGTGGAGCAAAGGCAATGTCTGTTACTTCTGGTCCAGGGCTTTCCCTGATGCAGGAAGGACTTGGGCTTGCTTCTATGGCAGAGATTCCTGTAGTAATTGTAGATGTTCAAAGGGGTGGTCCTTCCACAGGTATTCCCACCAAGTCAGAACAAGCAGACCTCCTTCCTGCTGTCTTTGGAACCCATGGAGATACCCCCAAGGTAGTGCTGGCACCAGCAGATGTACAGGACTGTTTTGATGTAACTATGGAAGCATTTTATGCAGCAGAGCATTTCCAAATGCCAGCCATAGTTCTATCCGACCAGTTTTTAGGCCATAGATATGAAACTATTGATGTGGAAAAACTTCTCTCTGGTTTTAAATACAGGGAAGGAAGAGTTCTTCCTACTCTGGAAGAATTAGAAAATTACATAAGATATAAGGATACCCCCACAGGGATTTCTCCTATGGCAATTCCTGGTATGGAAAAGGGAATGTATCTGGCTTCTGGTATAACCCATAACGAAAAGGGAGACCCTTCCTCTGTTTCAGAAGTCCATGAAAGGATGATTGCCAAAAGGTTCAGAAAACTTCAGGAAGTTAGAAAAGAACTTCACTACATAAGGCATTTTGGAGACGATGATGCAAAGGTTGCCATAGTGGGCTGGGGTTCCACAAAGGGAGTTATAAAGGAAGCAGTTCAAAAATTACAGAAGGAAGGTTATAAGGTAAAGGGAGTGGTACCCCAAATCATATATCCTCCAAATTACAAACAATTTGACCAGTATGTAAGAAATACCGATGTGTTTTTTGTCTTTGAGGTCTCCTGGAATCAGCAATTTGCAAAATTTTTAAAGACCTATCATTTACCAAAGGAAAATCAAATTCAAAGTTATTCCATCGCAGGAGGAAGAGCAATTAAACTCAGAGAGGTCTATGAAACCGTAAAGGAGGTGCTGAAATGAGTACAAACCCTATTCGCTGGCAGGATTACAAGAGCCATCTTCATCCTATATGGTGCCCAGGTTGCGGACATTTTGGGGTTTTAAATGGAATTTATCAAGCCCTGGCAAAACTTCAAATCCCTCATCATATGATAGCTTTTATTTCAGGTATTGGCTGCAGCAGCAGAATACCTGGCTATACTAAGACCTATGGTTTTAATTCCATCCATGGAAGAGCATTGCCTATTGCCAGTGGGGTAAAGATAGCAAATCCTGATATAAATGTAATAGTTGCCACTGGTGATGGGGATTGTCTGGCAATAGGAACACCCCATTTTCCCCATACTGCCAAAAGAAATGTGGATATCACAGTTATTATGATGGATAACCAGATTTATGGTCTTACCAAGGGGCAGACATCCCCAACCTCACCTCTGGATTTAAAAACAAAATCAGCTCCCTTTGGAAACCCTGAAATGCCCCTCAATCCCCTTGCTGTTGCTCTTTCCTTTGATGCAACTTTTGTGGCAAGGTCTTTTTCTGGAAATATACCCCATCTGACTGAAATCATAGCGGAAGGCATAAAACACAAGGGTTTTTCTTTTATTCAGGTTCTCTCACCCTGCGTAACCTATAGAGGGAAGGAACTTTTTGGATATTATAAAGAAGTATGCAAGCCATTGCCCCCAGAACACAATATAGAAGATAAACTTTCGGCATACAGATATGCCGATGATGATAGTACTCTGTGGATAGGTATCTATTATAAAAAAGTCAAGGAAACCCTTGAAGAAAGGTTTCAAAAGATTAATGAAAGAGCAAAAAAAGTAGCACCAAAGGATAAGAAGGAATTGTTTGATAGATTTAAACCTTAAAAAGTAAATGATTCCATTAAAAGATGTAAATCCCAGAGAAAAGACCCCCTTTGTCACTTATTTTTTAATAATTGCCAATGTCCTAACTTTCCTTTTTGAAATTTCCCTGGGAAGGGGTCTGGAGGTTTTTTTTAAGGAATTTGGTGTAATTCCATTAAAATTTGTGCACAATTTTTTAAATTATCCCTTTGATCTTTATAATTATATTCCTCTTTTCACTTCTCTTTTTTTACATGGTGGTTTTTTGCATCTGGCAGGAAATATGCTCTCCCTGTGGATTTTTGGGGATAATGTAGAAGACAGGATGGGGCATTTTTTTTATCTTTTCTTTTACTTTCTTTCAGGAATAGGGGCATCTCTTGCCCATATAATTACAAATTTTTCCTCCCCAATTCCCACAATAGGTGCCTCAGGGGCTATCTCAGGGGTTATGGGGGCATACTTTTACTTTTTTCCAAGGGCAAGGGTTCTTACTCTGGTGCCAATCTTTTTCTTTATCCAACTGGTTGAAATCCCTGCCTTTATATTCTTAGGTTTATGGTTTTTCCTGCAGCTTTTTTCAGGTGCCTTAAGTTTTGGTGGAGGTTCTGGAGGGGTTGCCTGGTGGGCACATATTGGGGGGTTTGTCTTTGGATATCTGATTGCCAGGATTTTCTTCTTTAAAAGGAAACAGAGAATAATTTATTATCTATGATCCTCTGTGATGCCCACTGCCACCTTTATGATGTTGAAAATTTGGAAAGTGAAATAAAAAAATGCATTGAAATGGGTTTTAAGGCAATCTTATGTGTCTCTGAAGATTTGGAAACAATGGAAAAAACCCTAAAAATAAGAGATAAATTTGGAGAAATAATATATCCAGGTCTGGGGATTCACCCTGCAGTTGTTTCTTTAAGCCCAGAGGAAGAAATTGAAAATGCCTTTAATTTTTTAAAGAATCATATAAAAGATACCTTTTGTATTGGAGAAATAGGACTTGATTTTAAATATGTAGAACAAGAAAAAGATAAGGAAAAACAATATTTTTGGTTGCAGGAACAATTGAAATTAGCAAAAGATGAGAAGAAACCAATTAATTTGCATTCAAGGAGGGCATTGAGGGAGACATTAAAAGTTGCAATTGATTTTCATAAAGAAACTGGGCTAAATGCATTGCTTCATTGGTTTACCCATTCAAAAAAACTTATAAAAATTGCTATGGAGAAAGGGATTTATGTCTCCGCTGGTCCTTCAATATTA
>JBBFMJ010000039.1:0-10265 GCA_037478515.1 Thermoanaerobaculia bacterium | reverse complement strand
CTAAAAGAATTTACAGATAGGCAGATTGGAACCCTTTCCTATTTTGAACCCCTGGATATTTTAATCTATGGGGGAAATGATAACAAACTTTATTCCTTAAAAGGTGAAAGGGAAGGGCTTCTTTACGAATTCCAGCAAAAAAAGGTTGTGTTTATCTTAAAAAATTATATTTTAACCTCTGAAAGCTGTCAGATATTTAGATACAAAAAAGCAGAAAAGGGTTCTTATTTATCAGAGGTTTTAGACCCTAAAAGAGAAGCAAAATGGGGAAAACTCTTCTGGCTTGGAGATGGGAATGTCTCAATTTCAGCAAGGTTTGGTCCAACCTCAGAGGTGGACAATTTCTGGACATCCTTTACCCCTGTTTGCAAAGAAAGGGTTTGCAATTTTGAAAACATATCCAATTTTGCCCAATTTAAAGTAGAAATAGAAGGAGAAGGGAATCTGGAAAATTTAATCTGGCTTTCCAAACCAAAAAACCTCCCACCCGAGATAAAGGCATTTAAAATTTCAAAACCAGGTGAGGTGTTTTTAAGACCCACTTCTCAGGAAGGAATAATTGCAGAGGCAACAAACCCTGACAGGTATGGAATTTTTACAACCATTGACTGGCCCCCGCCAGAGGGAAAGGATAAGGGCTTGAAGAAGGCATATAAAAAGGGTTATATCACTTTAAGCTGGGATGTCTCAGAACCCGATGGAGAAGAAGTGGAATATGACCTCTACTTTCAAATTTATGGGGAAAAGGATTGGTATCCGATATTTGAAGGAGAAAAGATAACATTTTTTTCCTTTGACACCACTTCCCTTCCCGATGGCAACTTCAAATTTAAACTAATTGCCAGAGACCTTCCAGAAAGGGAAGCAAAAGAAGAAATATCCCAGATATTTTATGTGGATAATACATCCCCGCAGATTTTAAAAAAAGAGGGGGAAAAAGTTTTAATAAAGGACTTTTCCAGAATTCTAAAGGCAGAGTATTCCTGCAATGGGAAAAATTGGGAAAATTTAAAACCAGAAGATGGGATTTTAGATGGAATTGAAGAGACCTTTGAAATAAAACCGAAAGAAAAATGCAACTTTATAACAATCAGGGCAATGGACTCCTACTACAATGTCTCCACATACCTTATTGATTTAAGAAAAAAATAAAATTTTTAAAATTAAATGCCTAAAAAATTATTTAAGGGCAGGTGCCAGAATTGTCCCTTGAACTATTTCCACATTGTAAGGATGCATTTGTTCCATTTCTGTGCTGACCTGATGAATTATATCCCCAAGAACTTTCCGTTCCTGCACCATTGTCAGAGACAATTACAAACCATATATTTGATGTCTCACCAATAACCCAGGTATCCGGATTTTGAATAGCACATTTGGAACCTGTTATTTGATAACTTGAAAGCCCAGATAAATCTCCATAAATTATATTTGCATTTTGAGGATTGCACTGCCCATCCCAGCTTATTTCTAATTCTGTCCCATTTGCGTTATTTTTCTTTACAATTACCGGAGTTGTTGCCCCGCTTCCATCAGGTATTACCTTTGGGATATTTCCACCAATACAATTATTACAATAAAATCCAGTTCCAGATATCCTTACATCATCAATATGCAAATCATTTCCAAAATCACTTACACCTAAAAATCCAATCATTACATTTTCCTGCCCTGCATAAGAATTTAAATTTATTTTATGTTCCTTCCATCCACTGCTTCCATCATACCTGTAAATTTTATCCCCTACATTTGTCCAGCTTGCCCCTTCATTTGTTGAAACCTGAAATTGAATATAATCCAGATTGTATTGATATTCTGTATCGTGATACATCCAGAAGGAAAGTTCTAATGTCCTGTAAGCGCTAAAATTAAATGGTATCTGGTAATATAACCTTGCACTGCTTCCACTATCTGCATCCCAGCTATTAAAATATGCAAGGTTTGGAGTTGAATGAGATGGATTTCCAGAAGGATGTCTTGTTCCAACATTTGTCTTCCATACTGGCTGATCCCCGCTCTGCCAGTTTACAAACTGTGTTGCCCAGTTGCTTGGAAGGGCTGGTGGCACAGCAGAATCAAAATTCTCATAAAATGCAACATTTTCAAATAAACCAGTTTGAAGTATAAAATTATCAACCCAGGAACCCTCATTTGAATTTATATTTATTGCAAAATTTAAATTTGTTTCGCAGGAAACTGAATTTGAAACTTCAATCACAAAAGGCGTAAGGGATGCTCCTGTCTCACCATTTATAATATCTGGAAAAGATGCTGTATTTGTTAATATCGTAACCCCAGGTGTGGTGGAGGAAATTATTCCAGTAATTCCAGTTGCAGAGCCAGGACCTGTATTTTTTAAAATAATTGTAAGATTTATGGTCTCTCCCGGATCAATTATCCCATTTTCATCACCACTACCCCCAAAAGCACAATTATCAGCAATTAAACTGGAATTGTATGCCAGCAAAGGTACCCCAGTTGTAAACTGCCAAATGGAACCCTGTTTACTTGCACAGGAATTTTTTGCAACCACATACCAGTAATAAGTAGTATTATTTTGAAGTCCATTTATAATAAATTGACTTTCTGAAATATCACTTTGATATAAAGGTGGCGGATTTGTGGTTCCCAAATATAAATCATAGGATGTGGCATTAACTGAATCCTGCCAATCAATTAGTAATCCATTTGTTTTTTGATTTGTAGAATAATTTTGCGGAAGATAATTTGAAAAATTTGAAAGAAGCGGACAGGAAATTGAAAGTGAATGCTCTCCCCCTGCTGATATATCAAAAGTTGATGTCAAGTATAATACATTTACTGGAACATTTGAACTTGAAGTGCTTCCGTTTCCAAGTTGACCATAATAATTAGCACCCCAAGCCCAGACAGTTCCATCATTTCTTAGACCAATAGAATGCAAATATCCTCCATCTATTTTATAGAATCCTTTTATTGAGATTACCTGAACAGGAACATTTGAATTATTATTATTTCCATTTCCAAGTTGACCATAATCGTTATTCCCCCAAGACCAGACAGTCCCATCTGATTTTAGCGCAAGAGAATGATAATACCCACCTGAAATTCCTGTTACATCTGTCAAATTTTGAACTTGAACTGGAACATTTGAATTATTATTATTTCCATTTCCAAGTTGACCATAATTGTTATCACCCCAAGCCCATATAGTTCCATCGCTCCTTAATGCAAGAGAATGTTCTCCTCCAGCAGAAATTGCTATTATATCTGTCAAATTAAGAACTTGAACTGGAACATTTGAATTATTATTATTTTCATTTCCAAGTTGACCATAATAATTATAACCCCAAGCCCAGACAGTCCCATCTGCTTTTAATGCAAGAGAATGCTCTCCACCACCTGAAATTTCTATTACATCTGTCAAATTTAATACTTGAACTGGAACATTTGATCTAGTATTATTCCCATTTCCAAGTTGACCATAGTAATTATCACCCCAAGCCCAGACAGTTCCATCTGATTTTAGCGCAAGTGAATGATAATATCCACCTGAAATTGCAATTACATTTGTTAAATTAAGAACTTGAACGGGAATATTTGAATTATTATTATTTCCATTTCCAAGTTGACCATAACCATTTCTTCCCCAAGCCCAAACTGTTCCGTCTGCCTTTAATGCAAGGGAATGAGAATAACCCCCAGCAATTGCAATAACATCTGTTAAATTTAATACTTGAACTGGAACATTTGAACCTGAATAGCTTCCATTTCCGAGTTGACCATAATTATTGTAACCCCAGGAAGCAGGAGGGCCATTTTCATCTGGGTCATATGTTTTAAATGAAAAAATTTCCGAAGTTCTTGTGCCACAATAGTTTACTGCCTCCACATACCAGTAATAAGTTCTATATTTTTGAATTACAAGAATTGTATATTCACTCTCCGTAAGCCCTGTTCTATAAAAAGGAGGTGGGTTTGTGGTGCCAAAGTATAAATTGTATGTTTCTGCAAGATTAGAGTCCTCCCAGTCCAGCAAAACATTTTTATTTGAAATATTTATTGCATTATTTTCAGGCGCCAAGATTCCAAAATTTGCTGGAAGAAGATTGCAAGTCGTAAAACTCCATTCATCACCAGCCCTTTCTTCACAATTATTTTTTGCAACCACATACCAATAATAGGTAGTGCCTGGTTCCAATCCATTTACTATTAAACTGCTTTCAGATATATTACTTCTATACAAAGAAGGAGGAGATGATGGTCCCAGATATAAATCATATCTGATTGCCCCTTCGACATCTTCCCAGTCAATTAATAAATTATTAAGGATATGATCATTAGATAAATTTTGAGGATACAAATTATTAAATGAAGAAAGCAATGTACAAGTTTTAAAACTCCATTTTTGCCCAATTGTTTCTCCACAACTATTTTTGCTAACTACATACCAATAATAAACTGTATTATATGAAAGATTATGCAAAATAAATTGACTATCTGTCAGATCTGACTGATACAAAGGTGGAGGATTTTCTGTACCAAAATATAGGTCATATGATATAGCATATCTTGAATCATCCCAATCAATTAATAGATTGTCAATTTTTTGGTCAACCGAATTATTTTGTGGATTGATATTTCCAAAATAAAAAGGAGAAAATATTTTGTATATTCCGCCAGATTGGGCATAAGGAATGCCACCCCAAATAACCATCGATTCTCCAGTCCATATAGCTGTGTGATATCTTCTTTCCGAAGGTGCATTTATTGTAGAAGTTTGAAACCATATATCTGTTAAAGGATTATATGTTCCACCTGTATTCAAATAATCTGTTCCACTGCCTCCCCAAACAATCATTTCAGTTCCAGTCCAGACAGCTGTGTGACTATCTCTTGCTGAAGGTGCATTTGTTGTGCTTGTTGAAACCCAGGTATCTGTTGATGGGTTATATCTTCCACCTGTATTTAAATAAATTCCATAATAACCACCCCAGACAACCATTTCACTACCAGCCCAAACAGCTGTGTGTCTACTTCTTCCCGAAGGTGCATTTGTGATGCTCGTAGATGTCCAGGCATTTGTTGAAGGATTATATCTTCCGCCTGTATTCAAAAAATAAGAGTCGTAATCATAGTAATGTCCACCCCAAACAATCATTTCACTTCCTGTCCAGACAGCAGTATGATTTGATCTTTCAGAAGGTGCATTTGTTGTACTTGTCTCAGTCCAGGTGTCTGTTGATGGATTATATCTTCCTCCTGTGTTTGTGTAATAAGGAGATGTAGAGGTATACCCACCCCAGACAATCATTTCTGTCCCTGTCCAGACAGCTGTGTGATCATATCTTCCAGAAGGTGCATTTGTTGTGCTTGTGTCTATCCAAGTGTCTGTTAATGGATTATATCTTCCACCTGTGTTTAAATAATTTCCATCATATCCACCCCAAACAATCATTTCAGTCCCTGTCCATATTGCAGTATGATATCTTCTTTTAGAAGGAGCATTATATGTGTTTACGGAGGTCCAAATATCTGTTGTTGGATTATATAATCCTCCAGTATTCAAATAAATTGATCCACTACCTCCACCCCAGACAATCATTTCACTTCCAGTCCAGACAGCTGTATGATTATATCTTCCAGAAGGTGCATTTGTTGTGCTTGTTCCTGTCCAGGTGTCTGTTGATGGATTATATCTTCCACCTGTGTTTGTATAATAAGGAGATGTAGAGGTATACCCACCCCAAACAATCATTTCAGTCCCAGTCCAGACAGCTGTGTGATATGCCCTTTCAGAAGGTGCATTTGTCGTGCTTGTTTCTGTCCAAGTGTCTGTTAATGGATTATATCTTCCACCTGTATTTATCCTATTTATTCCATCAGCTCCGCCCCAAATAATCATTTCAATTCCAGTCCATACAGCTGTATGTCCAGCTCTTGCAGAAGGTACATTTATTGTGTTTGTTTCGGTCCAGGTGTCTGTTGCTGGATTATATCTTCCGCCTGTATTTAAGCATCCTTCAGCAGCTCCACCCCATACAATCATCTCACTCCCGGTCCAGACAGCTGTATGATTATATCTTCCAGAAGGTGCATTTGTTGTGCTTGTTCCTGTCCAGGTGTCTGTTGATGGATTATATCTTCCACCTGTGTTTGTATAATAAGGAGATGTAGAGGTATACCCACCCCAAACAATCATTTCAGTCCCAGTCCAGACAGCTGTGTGATATGCCCTTTCAGAAGGTGCATTTGTCGTGCTTGTTTCTGTCCAAGTGTCTGTTAATGGATTATATCTTCCACCTGTATTTATCCTATTTATTCCATCAGCTCCGCCCCAAATAATCATTTCAATTCCAGTCCATACAGCTGTATGTCCAGCTCTTGCAGAAGGTACATTTATTGTGTTTGTTTCGGTCCAGGTGTCTGTTGCTGGATTATATCTTCCGCCTGTATTTAAGCATCCTTCAGCAGCTCCACCCCATACAATCATCTCACTCCCGGTCCAGACAGCTGTATGAAAAGCTCTTGGATCAGGCAAATACCATATTTTTTTCCATTCTTCGCAATTAGTATCAAATTTTAAATTGTTTTCAAAAAGATCAGTTATTTGATAATCATATTTTGGTTCTAAAAATAAACTTATTTTTACTTCATTTTCTTCCCTTTTAAACCATTCATCAAATCTTTCTTTTTCAAAAATAATTACCCCGCCTTCCATTTCTTCACCATTTTTTCTAAATGTTCCCTTTATCATAAACGCATACTCATTTTCTTCCACCTCTGATATTTCATTTTCTTCTGGATATTCTTTTAAGACCCTTTCAAATTCCTCTTCTTTAAGATAAATTACATCTTCTTTTTTTATTATTATTTTTTGAAATTTGTCCTTGCCAATATATTCAAAGTTTTCAATTGTAAGTTCTTTTCTTAAGTTTTCTGCCTCTTTTTTAAGTTCACCATGAAACCTTTCATCAAAAGCATACCAGTTCCTTATTAAACGGTCTGCAAGTGTCTGCCTTGCTAATGTCTCAGCAATTAAATAAGGGTCATCTCCAAGGGCGTCAAATAATTTTTTAAGTGTCTCTGGGTCTTTTGTATTTTTAACCATCCTGTCCATTTCCGCCTGAAGTTGCTCGCCTGTTATGGGTCTTTGCCAGATTTCTTCAAGCAAAATTGATTTTTTAATATAATCCTCAACCTTATTTCTTAAAATTTCCTGTGTTATAACCTCCTCAAAAGGTGGTTTTGGGTTTGGATTTTCCTTGGGCCAGATGCGTTTTTCATAATAGACCCTTTCAATTGCCTCCTGCGCCTTAATTCTCTGCTCCATTGTAAGATTTTGATTTGCAAGGATGTTTTGCCCCTCAAGGAAATTTAAAAAAAGGATGAATGAAAAAATAAAAATAACTTTTTTCATAATACCCCCTAAAAATATTATATCATTTTTTAATAATTTTGCATTAAGCAAATGCTTGGCGCCACATAGTACTAATTCCACATACAATTATACCCCTGACAAAATTTTATAGGAATCCTCCTTTGAAAAAAGGGGGATTGAGGGGGATTTCTTAAAACCAAATCCCTCTTTGTCTCCCTTTGCAAAAGGGAGATTTTTGTAGGTAAATTTTTTTAGCATATCCCCCTTTGGAAAAGGGGGAGTAAGGGGGATTTATTATTATTTATTTAGGCATTGGAATTTAGAAAAAAATCAAATCCCTCTGAATCTCCCTTTAAAAAGGGAGATTTTTCGTATATATATGTTGTAGGAAATCTTTCAGGTTATTTTTCGGGTCGAGCGAGCTCGACCCCTACTGGTTTAAAAATTTTTTTTTGGGTCGAGCAAACTCGACCCATACGGTTTAAAAAACATTGTAGTTGCTCTTGTGCAAAACCAGCACATAAAGTAAAATATTATGGTCAGCAAATATTTGCTTTTTTTTAAAAATGTGATATAATTATATGAATTTTTGAAGGAGTAGTGTATGAAAAAGAATATTCATCCACCTTATTATGATGTAGTTGCTCGCTGTGCCTGTGGTGCAGAGTATAAGATGAGGTCTACTAAAAAGGAACTCAAACTGGATGTCTGTGGTGCCTGCCATCCCTTTTTCACAGGCACACAAAAATTATTAGACACAGCAGGAAGGGTTGAAAGGTTTAGAAAAAAGTATAGCAAAAAGGAAAAATGAAAGAGCCCTCCTTAGGTTTTATAGTAGGAGGTCAGGCAGTTATTGAAGGGGTTATGATGAGGACCCCTGCCTCCTTTTGCGTTGCAGTGAGAAAAAAGGAAGGGGATATTGTAGAACATACCGAAAAAATAAAGGTTCCTCAAATAAAAATTCCCCTTATAAGAGGTGTTTATGTACTCTTCCATGCTTTATCCCTTGGAATAAAATCTTTAAACATTTCTGCAAACCTTTTTGAAGAGGAAAAACCCCTTTCCACCTTTTCAATGATAATGAGTATTTTTTTTGCCCTTTTTTTTACAGAAATCTTAAGAATAAAAAATAACTTTTATTTTAATTTAATAGATGGGCTGTTTCGCCTTATTATTTTTTTAATTTACATTTTAATCTTAAACTTATTTAAGGACTTTAAAAGGTTTTTTGCATATCACGGAGCAGAACATAAAGTAGTTCATACCTATGAGGCAGGTGAAGAACTGACAATTGAAAATGCCAGGGGAAAATCCCCCCTCCATCCAAGGTGCGGGACTTCCTTTTTGCTCTTTGTTGTAGTCCTCTCTATTTTTGTCTTTTCTCTAATCCCAAATGATTTAAATTTTGTCTCAAAATTTTCCTTTAGATTGCTTTTGCTCCCCTTCATTGCAGGGATATCCTATGAAGCCATACGGCTATCTTACTATTTAAGAAATAATATAATTGGAAAAGCCCTCTCCCTTCCAGGTCTTATGCTTCAAAAACTTACAACAAGGGAACCAGATGATTCAATGTTGGAAGTGGCAATTTTCTCTTTGAAAAAAGCCCTAAATTCTTAAAGGTCTTATATGGAAGAAAAATTAGATTTAATTTTGGAAGAGTATGAAAATATTAGAAAAAAACTGGAAGACCCTTCCATTACCACAAACCATGAAAAGGTAAAGGAAATTTTAAAGAGACAAAAGGAGTTGGAGCCAATAATTCAAACCATTTTAAGGTTCAAGCAAGTTAAAAAAGAAAAGTTAGAACTTCAAGAAATATTAAAGGATGACAATGACCCAGAGTTTGAAAAGATGGCAAAGGAAGAGATTGAAAATCTATCTCTGGAAGAGGAAAAGTTAAGTTTTGCCCTTAAAGAGTTTTTGATGCCAAAGGATCCCCTTGATAAAAAGGATATAATCCTTGAAATAAGGGCTGGCACAGGAGGGGAAGAGGCAGCTCTTTTTGCTTCTGAAATCTTTAGAATGTATTCCAGATATGCTGAATCCAAGGGCTGGCGGGTCTCCATAACCGATGCAAATTATACAGGGCTTGGAGGGGTAAAGGAAATAATTGCTATGGTGGAAGGTGAAAAGGTCTATTCCCGTTTAAAATATGAATCAGGGGTGCACAGGGTTCAAAGGGTTCCCGTGACAGAGGCCTCTGGAAGGATACATACCTCTGCTGTAACTGTTGCAATTCTCCCAGAGCCCGATGAAGTGGATGTTCAAATTGATGAAAAGGACTTAAAAATTGATAGATTTTGTTCTTCCGGTCCAGGGGGGCAGGGAGTAAATACCACATATTCTGCTGTAAGGATTACGCATATCCCCACCGGAATAGTGGTCTCCTGCCAGGATGAAAGGTCTCAAATTAAAAATAAGGCAAAGGCATTGAGGGTCTTAAAAAGCCGCCTTTATGATATAGAACTTCAAAAGCAAAATGAAAAAATCACACAGGACAGGAGAAAACAGGTCGGGACAGGTGACAGGTCTGAAAAGATAAGAACTTATAATTTCCCTCAAAACAGGGTCACAGACCACAGGATAAACCTTTCCATTTATCGGCTTGAAGATATTTTAAATGGAGAACTGGACTTAATAATTGAACCCCTCATCCTGCACTTCCAGACAGAAGCCCTTAAAGAGCAAAATTGATGCCTTAAAATGGGCAAATTCCCTTCTTGAGGACTATAATCTCTGCCTTAAAATACTTTCTATTGTTTTAAAAAGGGATAAAAGTTATGTTCTGGCTCATATAAATGAAAAAATTAAGGAAAAAGATTTAAAAAAATTTAAAGAAATAGTAAAAAAATTAAAAAATGGAATACCTCTGGGGTATATTTTAAAGGAAGAAACCTTTTAT
>JBBFMJ010000038.1:0-10291 GCA_037478515.1 Thermoanaerobaculia bacterium | reverse complement strand
AAAATAAGCCAATTTTTATGTTGGTGAAGGCGTCTTCCCTGCTCATTTCATCCCTGAAAAATTTACTGAAGGGCTTACCTGAATAAAGAATGACCTCCAGTGCCCTTTCAATTCTCTGCTTATCATTTATAGAAATTTTTTTGGAATAAACTGGGTCCAGAAAAGCTAAAAACCTGTAAAAGTATTCTTTCCCGTAAAGGGAAATCAATCTATTTATATTTTTTCTTAAATCCTGAGGAATTGGTGGTATTTCTGCCAGTCCTTTTAAAAGAGTTCTGATATAAAAACCAGTACCTCCAACTATTACTGGAACCCTTCCCCTGCCCTGAATTTCCTTTAAAATTTTAAGGCAGTCCTTCCTGTACATTCCAGCAGAATAGCTCTGATCTGGCTCCACAAAACTAAGCAAATGGTGTCTTACCCCTTCCCACCTTTCAGGTTTGAGTTTTCCAGTCCCCACATCCAGACCTTTATATATTTGCATTGCATCAGCATTTACAATTTCCCCCTCTATGGCTTTAGCCAGTTTTATGGCAAGCTGTGATTTCCCGGAGGCAGTGGGACCTAAAATAATAATGGGTGGAACATTTCTCAAATTAGCGGCCGTAATATTTCATATCCCTCAGACAGGTGGTACAGTAGGTATCCCCCTGAGGTATAGGAGTATTACACTTTTTACACCTGTTTTTAAACATCTTCTTTACGGGATAGATTATCCTCAAAAGGATTCCAAGCCCAAAACAGGCAAGGGAAGTTATTAGAAAACCATTAATATATTTCTGCCCCTTCAACTGGTTTAAATATTCATTTTCAGGAAAAAAAAGGCTCAGAACATAAACCATTGCCAGCAAGAGGAGGGATAAAACACCTAAAACAAAAAGTGAGCCACCCATTTTAACTCCTAAAATAAAATTAAATAATCTAAAAATTATATCACAAATATATTGAGAAAAATATTTTAAAAATGAAACTAATCTATCCTCACTGGACAGATATATTTAAAATCCAAATTTGTAAATTTTTTACTATCCATTACCTTGCATAAGGGTTTTGCCATATGGGCAAGGACAGCCAGGTAGGATCTAAGGCTTTTTATATAAAAATCCAAGTCCCCACAGTTTTCCACAGTATCCAGATGAGTATGGTAGTAGGGGTAGGTACCCTTTTGAAAACAAATTCCTTCGTTATCGGTTATACCCATAATGGCTGGGTATCCCCTTTCCCAGAAGGAATAATGGTCGCTATAATAGTTTGTTGGACAATAAATCATATTTACTGGTACCAGATTTTCATAAAGGTTATAAGTTTCTGCAAACATTTCTGCAAGCCCTTGGGAGTTTTCATCATAACTTAAATCCAGGTCTTCTTCCTGGGGCTTTCCATCCCCTTCCCAGCCAATCATATCAGCGTTCAGGACTGCCAGAATATCTTCTCCTTTCTGATATGCCTTTGTGGCATAATAGGAACTTCCCACAAGCCCCTGCTCCTCACCGGTTACTAAAATAAATTTAATGGTATAGGCAAATCTGTAATTTGAAAGTACCCTGGCAAGGTTTAAAACCATTGAAGAGCCACTTCCGTTGTCATTGGCACCTGGCGCAGGAGGGGTTTTTGGCATATCATCAATGTGAGCAATAAGTATAATTATTTTATCCTTTTCCAAAAGCCCCTCCAATGTTCCAACTACATTGGGAGCAAAGGTTAAGGAATAATCCTGAAACTCCACATCAAGTCCCAAATTCTGAAAAATCTCATATGCCCTTTGGGTGGAAGAAAAACAACCAGGATTAGTGGAATACCTGCTATCAGCAAAACCCACCAGTTCCAGCAACTCTTCCTGAGCCAAATCAGAATTAAAGTTATTTAGCATATCTTCCACAAAGAAATTTTTTTCAAGAGATATTTTTTTAAAGCTTTTAGAGGGCGATAGTTTTTCCATAGAAAGTTTATGGACAAAGAAATTTTTGGTCCCTAAACACGGGAATTTTTCCTCTGCTTCCACAAGGTAAAGGTTTCCTTCTTTAAACAAGACCCTTCCACAGGAATTTATATCAGCACCCTCAAATCTCTCTGTAATAAAATAAAGGTCTCTGGAAAAATCTCCTATTTTTTTTATTTCCAAACCGTCCAGCCTTTCAAAACCTTCATTTAAAAATAAGAAACCCTTTTCTGTCTCTGCAATAATATTTAAACCCTGAGAAAGATATCCGTTTCGGGTGTTTTTACCTTCTTTTTCTATAAAAAAAAGTTCATAGGAAAAAATAAAACTGGAAAAAAATAAAAAATTAAAAAGAAAAAAGAATTTTTTCATAAAAATTGATACGAAATTTCAAGAGAAAAGTTTAAGGAATAAATTTGCAAAAAAATTTGTTAAAATTTATAATAATTAAAAAAAAGAAAGGAGATTTATATGAAGGGTAGTAAAAAGGTTTTGGATTTATTAAACAAAGCACTGGCAGATGAACTGGCTGCCATAAACCAGTATATGGTTCACAGTGAAATGTGCCATAACTGGGGGTACGACTTCTTGCATAAAGAAATTGAGAAAAGAGCAATGCAGGAAATGAAACATGCTGAAAAACTCATTGAAAGGATCCTTTTTCTGGAAGGAAACCCCATTGTCTCAAAACTTTCTCCCATAAAAATAGGAGATACTGTGGAAAAAATGATGGAATATGATTTAAATGCAGAACTGGGGGCAGTAAAGGACTATAATGAATTTGCAAAAATCTGTGTGGATGAAAATGACAATGTTTCCAAGGACCTTTTTGAGGAACTTTTAAAAGATGAAGAAGGGCATGTGGACTGGATTGAAAACCAGATTGAACAGATAAAGCAAATGGGGCTTTCGGTATACCTTCTCAAAGCTACCAAAGCTTAAGAAAAAGGGAATAATTTTAAAAAAATCTTTGTTTTATATATGAAAAAAATATAAAGAGGGTGTTTTTATGCCTGAAACTTTTAAAAGGAAGGGTTCAAAAGATTACAAAGAGGAGATAAAAAAACTTAAATCAAAACTTGCCCTTCATAATAAATTGAGCAAAGTTCAGTTATGTTTAATAAAGCAATGGCAAAGCATTTTTGATTCCATCTTGGATGCTGTGGTACTCATTGATGAGAATGGAGTTATTGTACAATGTAACAAGTCTATGTCCAAAATAATTGGAAAACCCTGTATTGAAATAGTAGGTTCTGCCTGCTGGGAATTGATACATAAAAGTTGCCAGAGGGACAAAAACTGCCTTTTTATTAAGATGAAAGAAAAAAGGGAAAGAGTTGTGGAGACGATTAAAATAAATGGAAGTAAATACAGGGCAACTCTGGACCCCTTTATGGATGAAGAGGGGGAAATAATGGGGGCAATACATATATTCACCAAGGTAAATCCTAAAAGCAAGGGTTCACACTGATTAAATTATAGAAAATCTTTCAAAATCTTTTTTGCAAGAATATGAGCTATCCTTAAAGGTTCAGGATTTTTATAAATACACAAAGACAGAAAAAAATCCTTTATTTCTAAAAAATTTATCCCATAGCCCTCTGAAATAAACAGAGGGTTTTTATTTTCCCTTGTCCTTAAAGCATAAGCAATAGTTTTGTTTTTATAAAAAACCTCTGAAAGAGAACCCTTTTCCTCACCCAAAGGCAAAAATTCCCCAAAAAGAAGTTCCTTTGCAATACCTAAAGTTGGAACTTTTATGTTTTCACCTATATAGCAGGCAAGCCCTTTACCTTCTACATTTGCTTTTCCATGCCCATCTATCAATAATAAATCTGGGAAATTTTTTAATTTTTTAATTGTCTTTATGGAAATTTCGCCCTCTCTTAAATAAAATTTTCCAGGGATATAGGGCGCTGGATTTTGAAATTTTGAGAAAGAATATTCTAAAGTTTCGAGGGTTTTGCTGTCCAGAACTACTGCTACACAAATTTGAATCTTGCCATCCCTGGAATAGGCACAATCACAGCCACCTACTACCTTGTAAGGCGAAGGTGTAAAGTCCTTTCCCAAACCTTCTCCTTTATAAAAATCTCCACCAGATTTTTATCCAGCATATTCCCTTCTGCCTCCATTGCCAGTATATTTAATGCTTTTTCCACAGGTACTGCCTTTTTATAAGGCCTGTCTGCAGCAGAGAGTGCATCAAAGATATCTGCCACTGCCATCATCCTTGCCTGTAGGGGAATCTGATTTTCAAGAAGTTTTCTGGGATAACCACTCCCATTCAATTTTTCATGGTGGGCATAGGCAATTTCAGGGATTCCCCTTAAATCCTTTGTCCAGGGAATTTGAATTAAAAAATTGTAAGTATGAATAACATGGGATTCAATTTGAATTCGCTCTTCTTCACTTAAGGAACCTTTCCTGATGGATAAAACTTCCACTTCCCTTTCATTTAGAAGGGGTTCTAAAGTATTTTTAGGGGATTCATAATAATAATTTTTCAATTTTTGAAGGGTAGCAAAATCCCCTTCTGGAAGAATGGTGGGTTCATTTGCCCTCAAAATAGTGTTATAAATCTCATCCAGTTCCTTTAACTTACTCTCCTCTTCCATTTCAATGTCTCTGTGCTTGCTCTCATCTTTTTCCAGAAACTTTTTCATCAGATATCTCAATTTTACATTCTTTTTTTCATACTCTATCCTCCACCAGATCCTTTCCATTTCCACAGGATATAATTTTTTTGCTTTGACCAGAACCTCTTCCCTTACCCCTACCTTTCCAAAATCATGTAGAAGGGCAGCATATTTTAATTCCTTCATTGAAATTTCATCAAAAAATACTTTTTTAAAGGGTCCCTGGTCTATCCTGTTTATTGCCTCAGCCATACCAGTGGTTAAAATAGAAACCCTCAAGGAATGCCCTGAAGTGGTGGGATCTCTCTGTTCAATGGCTTTAACGGATGCCTTTACAAAACCCTCAAAAAGGTTTTCTATTTCCTGGTAAAGTTGATTGTTTTCAATGGAAACTGCTGCCAGACTGGAAAGGGCAAGCATTAAATTTTCATCCTTTAAGGAATAGGAAATCACTTCCTCCTCAAAATCCACCTTTTCCTTTAAAATAGTTTCATTTTTTTTCTTTTTATTAATAAGCTGTAAAACCCCAATGACTTCTTCCTTGTGGTTTTTCATAGGAATTGTCAGGATGGATTTGGTTCTGTAATTTATCTTTTCATCGATGTTTTTATTGAAACGAAAAGGAGAGGAGGGATCTATCAGGTAAGCATCCTTTATATTTACCACTTCCCCTTTTAAAGCCACAAAACCTGCAATACTTTCAGAGGATACTGGAAGGACTGTCTCTTCAAAACTTATGGGAACAGACCTGTTTTTTGCAATTTTGAAATGGAGCCCATCCTTTAAAACCAGATATAAACTTCCACCATCAGAAGAAGTCAAGTCCATACTCTTTTCCAGAATCAGAGAAAGGAGTTTTTCAAAATTTTTTTCTTCTGTTAAGGCAATGGCAATTCCAATTACTTCTCTCAATATATCCATCTCCATCTTAATTCAAACCCCTAAAATATTTTATATATTTCTCAACGGTATCCTTTTCCATTTCCCTGGTGGATTTAAATTGATCCAGAGGGGGTTCCTTTTTAAAGTGTAATACCATTTCTTCAATCCATTTTGAAAAAGGGGTGGGGGAAAAACCAAAATCCCTTATGGCTGCATTTATGTCCAGCAATATGTGATTTGGAGACCAGAGAGGAGAAAAATTTACTCCCAGAGGGGTTTTTATAAGGAAAGAAGAAGGAATATCCACTATCTTTGGAATTTTCCCCAAAATTTTTCCTATCTTCAAAATAAGTTGCCTTAAAGAGACTGCTTCCCTTTGAGCCAGGTTATAGACCTTTCCAAAAGCCCTTCTGTTTTTTAAGATTTTAAGGATAAAATTTGCCAGATCCTCTGCATATAAAAAACCCCAGAGGTTTTGACCACCATCAGGCAAAATTATAGGATGGTCTTCTTCTATCTGACAGAAATATGTGGCAAGGCGACCTGTGTAATCCCTCTTTCCCACCAGCACAGGAGGTCTTAAAATGGTGCAGGGAAAGTTTGCTCTTGTAAATTTAGTTAAAAAATAGATGTCTGCTTCCCTTTTCCCATAGGCATAAAGGTGTTTTTCACTGTCCTTGTAATATCTTGGAATTTCTAAAAGAGCATCCTCTTCCAGATAGGGGATATTTAAATCAGGGTTTAAAAGATAGACAGCTGCAGAGGAAATGACAATAAAGTGATCGGTGGAGTTTTTAAAAATTTTATAAGAAAGATAAGCATCCTCTTCAGAAAAACAGATGTTATTTATCACCACATCAAATTTTTTTCCTTTAAGGGCTTTTTCAGTTTCAGAAGAGTTATGCCAGTCCTTTTTAATTTCCTTTACCCCTTCAAAGGGAACCCTGTGAATTCCCCTGTGAAAAACTGTGATTTGATGACCACTTTCTAAAAGTTTTTCCAGGATATAATATCCCAGAAACTGAGTTCCACCTATAATTAAAATATTCACTTTTCCCCGCTCCTTATATTTACAAAATTTCCAAAGTATATGGGAGAACCAGAGGAATGATAAAAATTTTTGCCCATAAGAAAATTGGGATTTTCTTCATTTATTATTGACCTTCCCAGAGGAAAGAGCACAATATCCTTTCTCTGAAAACTATCTTCTGAAACCTGAACCTTAATTTCACTGTCTTTGCTTGCTAAAAAATAGTATCCCTTCCCGGAACCCTTTACTTCTTTTAAAATTTCTGGATTTACTGCCACAAAGGGTAAGCCCTCCAGTTCATCAGGAAATATCTGTTCCATTTGATAATCCCTATGAATTACAGGGTAAAGATAAAGGGGAAAATCCTTTGAAGGTTCTTTGATTTTAAAATCCATATGGGTAATCAGTTGAATTTTTGTAGAAGAAGTTAAAAATTTCTTATCCTGATAGGCAATCTTTGTTTCTTTGGGATTTAAAACCATCCTGTCTGAAAATTTTTCAATTCCTCCCCCTTGCATCAAGGGTTTTAAGACCTGATTGAAAATAGAAAATAGATTAAATTCAAAACCTTTCAATTCTAAAAGGCGAGAGAGTTTTTGATAATAATAAAACTCACTCCTTGCCTCACCTCTGGGTGGTATGACTTCATTGGAAATCCCAATCCCTTTGTGCCATTCAGAAAAAAGGAGGTTTTTTTCTTCAAAAATGGAGGTGACAGGTAAAAAATGCGTAGCCACCTCGGAAGTGTCATCAAAGAAGCAGCCAAAATATATAACATAGGGAATTTTTCTTAAAATTCTCAAAATTTCCATCCCTGCAGGAAGGGAGTTGACAGGATTTGCTCTGTTTATAAAGGCAACCATAAGGGGAGGATCCAGATTTTCACCCTTTTCAATAAATTCCTTCCAGTTTATCTTCCTTTCATATTTGGCTTCCCTTTCAAACACTCCAAAATTAAAACCCTTTGAAATGTTTTTATAAAATACCCCTGCCCCTGGTTCTCCTATCTGACCTAAAAGGCAATGCAATGCATTTATGGATCTTACGGCGGAAAGGGAGTTTTCCCATTTTACCAGGTCTTCCCCAATTATAGAACTCACTGGTTTTTGGGTAGCCATCAAACGTGCAAGGTTTTCAAGGATTGAGGAGGATATTTCACAATTTTTAGCCAATGTTTCAATATTTAAACCCTTTATAAAAGATATAAACTCACTGGCATTTTCCACATAATTTTTTAAGAAAACCCTGTCATACCATTCATTTTTTACAATAAAATAGCAGAGGGAAAGGGCAATGAAACCTTCACTGCCTGGCTTGGGCTGGTAAAAACCATCGGCAATTTTCATAGCAGGGGAATAGATGGGGCTTATAAGAATAATCTTTGCACCCTTTTTATGGGCCTGGTTTAAAAGGGGAAGGAGGTGTTCCCCCCTCACAAAGGGGTTTTGGTTCCATAGGACTATGAGTTTGCTGTTTAAAAGTTCTCTGGGATCGGAGGTATCCTCATATCCAAAATCTTGTACAAAAGCAAGTTGCCCTAAATCCAGAATTTCATCTTCATAAATATTTGTAACACCACCTAAGAGTTTAAAAAAGAATTTATTTAAAAAACCCGTAACACCTCCCCTTTCCCTTCCCTGAATATGTAAAATGGAAGTGGGAGGATATTTGGAAAGAATATTTTTTAGAAGGGAAGCAATATCCTTTAAAATTGTATTGTTATTGGTCTGGATCCAGGTTTGATAGGTATCCCCTTCCCTCCTGTGGGGATGAAGGACACGGTAAGAACTATAAACCCTGTTTAAATACTTTAAAATAAAGGGACAGACAATCCCTCTGGTGTAAGGATTATTGGGATCCCCTACAATGTTTAAAATTTTATTATTTTCCACCTCCACATTGAGGTAGCAGGTATCAGGACAATTGAGGGAACAGAGGGAATTTTTTATTACTTTCATTTAAAAAAATCCTTTATAGAGTAAATGATATAATCCATTTCTTCCTTTTTCAAACTATGATGGGTGGGAAGGGAAAAGACCTTTTTTGAAAGCTCCTCTGCCTTGGGGCATTCCTGCACTCCAAAAGTTTCCACAAAAACCTTTTGTCTGCTCAAGGGCTTTGGATAATAAATCCCATACCCAATCCCTTTTTCTTTAAGATATCCTAAAAATTCATCCCTTATATCTTCTTTTAAATATCCCGTGAGTAAACTTGGACCAGGAGTGGCTTCTTCAGGGACCTTTTGAAACTGAATGGTTTTTATCTCTTCCAGCCCTTCCCTTAAATAATTAAAATTTTCTCTTCTCTTTTTCAATTGTTCTTCAAAGACCCTAAGTTGCCCGAGCCCTATGGATGCTTCAATATCAGTCATCCTGTAATTAAAACCCAAAAAATGGTGTTCATAGGGTGCCACCATTCCATGGTCTCTCAAAATGCAAATCATATCCCTTAAATCCTTACTTTGAGTACAAACCATACCCCCTTCACCTGTGAAGAGATTTTTTGTGGGATAGAAAGAAAAACAGGAGCACTCCCCCAGGGATGCCAGGTTTCTGCCCTTCCATAAGGCACCATGGCTCTGGGCACAGTCGTGGATTATTTTCAGATTAAATTCCCTTGCAAAATTTTCTATCTTTCCAATGTCCTGAGGAACTCCAAAGAGATGGGCAGGAATTATCCCCTTGGTCCTTTTTGATATTTTCTTTTTGGCATCTTCCAAATCAATTCCAAAATAATCCAGTTCCACATCACAAAAGACAGGCACCATACCAGAAAGAGCAACTGCTGAGGCCGTGGCAAAGAAAGTAAAAGAAGGGACCAGAATTTCATCTCCCTTTTCAAAGAGAGATAAAATTGAAAGATGCAGGGCAGAGGTTCCTGAAGAGGTTGCCACAGAATATTCCACATTAAATACTTTTGAAAATTCCTTTTCAAAATTTTCAGTAATTTTTCCCTGTTTTAAATTTCCCGAAGAAAGGGCTTCCTGTACCATTTTCTTTCCTTCTTCTTCAACTTTAATGGAATACAAAGGTATTTGCATTTCCTACTCCTCAATTTTTAAATCCATACAACCTTTAAATATCCTAAAATCCCCTTCCTTTTCCCCTTCAGGATTTAGATAAATGACCTTTTTGCCAAAGGGAAAAAGATACCTCTTGATAAAATTTTTTGCCTTAAATTCCAGTCTTCCAAAATGGCTATATGCCTCAATCCTTTTATACCTCTTTGAAAAGGAACCAGAAATTCTCAAATCCTTTCCTTCAATAACTATCCCCCTTTCCTGAATATCTTTAAAGGATACCTCTCCCTTTTTCAAATAAATCCCTAAGGGTAAATCCTTGGGAACATAAAGATTTAGGATAAACAACTTGGAAAGTTTTTTGGCTTCCCTTCCTTCTCTGTCTCTGGAATAATTATCAAAAATTTTAAGGGAGTTGCCTTCTCTTTCTGCTTCCACTTTCACCCTCTTTACAAAAAATTCTGCCTTTTCCTTTTCCCTGTGGTAAAGCACTATTTTCCCACTGATTCTTACCCCTTCTGAATTATTATAAACATTTACTATTCCCTCTGGCAGGTGGATTTTCACTATTCCGAGATCTTTGTCAAATTTTAAGTCAAAGGATGAGGTGGCTTCATACTTTTCTATTCCAAAGATTACATTAAAAAAAATTAAAAAATAGAGGAAAATCATATCTTTACCTCCAGAGGTAAATTACTGTAAGCGGTGGGCTTTCCCCATAAAAGAAGGGGTAAATCCTTTGAGTAAAAAAGAAAATAAAAAATTAAAATTGTAAAAAGGGC
>JBBFMJ010000037.1:0-10457 GCA_037478515.1 Thermoanaerobaculia bacterium | reverse complement strand
GATGAGCCATTCAATTCCTTCTCCCCCCAGTTCCATTGCCTCTTCTTCTACCTTACCTAAAACTTTAAAATAAGGAATACTTTCTTTTTCCAGAAACTCAACGAAATCCCCTTCCACTCCCTTTTCATCAGAGTTTATCAAAACACAAAAGGGAAGCCAGCTTAAAAAGGAAAGGTGTGGAAATTTCTTCTTTCCTTCCTTTAAATTTAATTTTCCTTCTCCATTTTCAATAAATTCTTTAAATTTTTCTAAAAATTCCTTTTCCTTTGAATCCCCTTTTTTTCCCTTTTTTTCCATATCTTTTATACTATTTAAACGGGTTTCTATTATCTGCAAATCTTTAAGTAGGGCTTCCTGTTGAAGAAGTTTAAATTCCTTCATAGGATTTATTTCATCTACAGGGGAAGGGACTTCCTGGTTTGAAAAATTCCTTATTATATAAATAAGTATATCTGCCTTTTGAGCCATATTTAAAACCTGTGTATTGTGCTTGGTATCCTTTAAAATTCCCATATAATCAGTTATCTGAACAGGGGTAAATTTTGCTTCCCTTTGGGGGAATATATTTTTTATTGAATAAACCCTTTCATCAATTATAAAAGAAGTACCCTGTGCGGGTTCCATTTCCAGTGTGTAGCTTAAGGTTGGCTGGTGATGTTTTTTTGAAATTAAATTAAAGATTGTGGTTTTCCCGCTGTTGGAAAAACCATAAAGAAAAAGATTCATTCCTTCTTCTTCCAGACCTCTTCATCTTCATCAAAGGGGGGAAGTTTCGGCAGACGCCCCCTTTTTGCATTTTCCCTCCATTCCCACAAGATTGCCCACTTTAAATAGGTTCCAAAGGATTGAAGCATACAAAAAACAAGCCCGTGAAGACCGTCTAAAAAGCCAAGCTGCAATATATACATCCTTATAAATCTCCAGAGGGGCCTTAAAAATACCTCCACAAAACCACTCTTTTTATTAACCCTCCAGCCCTGGGCTGCTCCCCAAAAACCATAAGTTACAATCCTTGGAAGATACTGCTCAAAGGATTCAATCATATAGTGAATTAAGGGATTTTTTAAATATCCCACTTCTGTATCCACTTTCATATCAGCATGAACCCTTTTGTTTGGATACCTCCCAACTCCTCTTTTTACCAAACGGATTACCCTGTCATGTTGCCAGCCAGAAAACCTTATGGGCTTATCCATAAAATAGGCAACCCTTCTTATATAATAAGCATCAAATTCCGGATTCTCAATGGTCTTTAAAATCTCATCCCTCAACTGAGGTGTAACCCTTTCATCAGCATCAATTATAAAAATCCAGGGGTGGGTTGTCCTGTCCATTGCCCAGTTTTTTTGTGAAGCAGCCCCATAATATTCCCTTTGATAAAAATTTACTTCTGGAAAACTTTTTACTATTTCCACAGTCCTGTCTGTGGAATAACTATCCACCACCACAATTTCATCTGCCCAGGAGATGGACTCAATACAGTCCTTTATATTCCTTTCTTCATTATAAGTGGTCACAAGGGCAGAAATTTTAGGTCTTTCTTTTTCCATACATTAAATTTATCATAAATTTTAGGATTTTTCTAATTTAATTATTAAATTTGGTGAAAAATTTTTTACTGGAATATTTAGGGAAAATAAAAATATAAAAAAATTCTTAAACAATCCTTTATCATCAATTTTTCCTTCGCCTCTCTTTTTAATAAATCTTCTTAAAAAAATTAAATCATATAAAAGCATAAAAGGAAAACCAAAAAAGATTGCTTTTTTTATTTTAAAGGGCTCAAAATCATCTTTTAAACTATCAGGTGAAAATCTCCTTTTGTGCCCTGCCCATTCATCCCAGTAAGACCAGAATTTTTGATTTAAAGGGACAGATACAATTAAAACTCCCCCTTTTTTTATAATCCGATAAAATTCTGAAATGCCTTTTTTATAATCTTCCAGGTGTTCCAGGGTTTCAGAAGAAATTATCAAAGGAAAGGTCTCATCTTTGAAGGGTAAATTTTCAAGCGAGCCCAGAATAGTTCTTATTCCCTTTTTCTTAGAATGAAAAACAGCCCCTGGGTCCAGATCAATTCCTATCGGCAAAAAACCAATTTTGGAAAGTTTTTCAGATAGCACTCCCAAGCCAACTGCAGCATCTAAAACAATACATCTTTCTTTTGGCAAAAAAGAGATTATTTTCCTAAGCCGTGCAAGATGTCTTGGCCCTAAAAACTCCTCCCCCTTTCCCCAATTTGGCTTTTCTTTCATAAGAACTCCTACATCTAAATGATGTCTTAAAACTTAATTTTTTGCAAATCTATAATAGATTTTTAAAAACAGCTTATCAAAATTATTATATCAAATTTTAAAAAAATGTTATAATAATAATTCAAATTTCTGGAGAGGTGTCCGAGAGGCCGAAGGAGCACGCTTGGAAAGCGTGTGTACCATTAGGTACCGGGGGTTCGAATCCCCCCCTCTCCGCTTTCATACCCTTTCAATAGCCATACAAATTTTATGTTATAATTAAAAGATAAAATCAAGGAGGGGTGAAATGAAAAAATGGGAGTATAAGATTTTAAATTTAAGGTCTGAAAATTATAGAATTGATCCCAATTATGAAAAGCAATTAAATGCCTTGGGCGAAGAGGGATGGGAACTCATTGCCATAACCTCTATAAATTTTAAATCAGGGGCATCAGATCACATAGGAGTGATATTTAAAAGAGAAAAGGTGTGAGTGAAGGAAATAAATCCTCTACAAGCTTTGCTGGTTTTCTTTTAGAGGCCTCTGCAGAAGCCCTTAAAGAGGTTCTTATAAACCAAAAAGAAAAACTCACTGAAAATGAAGTTCTGGCTATTTTAAAAAATAAAAATATTGATCTGGAAGTTGTAAAAATTATAATTTCCCATAAACCCTTCCTTATCTCTTATGAAGTAAAAAAATCTCTCCTCTTCTTACGCCTTACTCCATATACAGAAGGATTAAAACTTCTTCCCCATATGTACTGGATGGACCTTTTGCTCCTTTCCACCAATATGAGTGTCCATCCTCTCATCAGAAGGTCTGCTGAAAAGAAAATCATAGAAAAGCTTCCTGAAATGGAACTGGGAGAAAAGATAACCCTTGCCAGAAGGGGGTCCTATAATGTAATTTTACATCTTGCCAAAGAAAAAAATCCCAAGGTCATAGAAGCCCTTCTCCAGAACCGTTTTGCCACAGAAGAGATAGTCCTTTCCATTGCAGGAAACCAAAATTCCACCCCTGAAATTCTGGGACTTATAAATTACAGCACCAAATGGAAAAATAGAATGAATATTAAAAAAGCATTGGTTTTAAACCCTAACTTTCCCACCTTTCTTGCCTGCCATCTCCTGAAAACTTTTAATAAAACAAACCTTGAAGAATTTGCTTCAAATCCATATCTTTCAGATACTTTAAAAAACTACTGTAAAAAACTTCTTGCGAAAACAGTCAAGGAGAATTAAATTCTTCTTTCATAATATTTTCAAACCTGTCCACCACTCTTTTTATAGAAAATTCTTCCATTATTTCATCATAGTCCTTAAAATAAACTTCAAAATCTTCTTCCTTTAAAAGGACTTCCACCTTTTCAGCCAGATCCTGAATGTCTCCTTCTTTAAATTTTAAAAAGGGAAGGTCTACAAAGGAAGGGATATCTGAAATTATGGGAATGGTCTTGCAGGCAAAGGCTTCCAGGGGTGGAAGGGGAAATCCCTCTTCCCTGTGGGATGCTTGAATATGAAAGTGGCACCTCCTGTAGAAATTCCCCATCTCTTCTGGGAGTAAATGGTGGAAAAAACCATCCACCACCTTTAAATCCTCCTCTTCCTTGGTGATAAAAAAAGTGGATGCCCTGAAAACCCTGACAGGATACTTTTGCTTAACTATTTTTAACCCCTTTAAAGCATCTTTTACACCTTTTAAATCCACTTCATAGGGACCCACCACAGAAAATATATAGGGCTTTTGAAAAACCTTTTTGGGAGGAGGATAGAAATTTTTTCTATCCACAAATTGACCCAAAAGATATGTCTTGGAACTGAATTTTTCTTCCAGGATTTTTTTTAAATAGGGAGCAATCAGGAGTTTTGGAATCGGAAGAGAATATGCTTTATCTATTTCTTTTTTTATATTTTCATAAGGTGGGAAAGAGCCCTCATAACCCTGACAAAAGTGGAATAATTTTTTAAATTTTCCACTTTCAAAGGCAGGTATTACCGTGGTCCAGAAGGTTGCAATTCCCACATCTGCTTCAGGCAAATCCTTTAAATCTGCCGACTTTATAAACTTAATATTTTCCATAGGATGCCACAAAATCCTGTCTTCTCTGGAAACTATAAAAACATCCCATCCCCTTCTGGAAAGTTCCTGTGCCTGATCCAGCACAACCTTTGCACCCCCTGAAAGATCACTTCCTTCTAAAATAAATACAATTTTCATTTATAATAATTATAATGGAAAAGATACTGGATTACCAGAAAAATTTTAAGGAGCGACTTTCCGCTTTAAAGTATTACCATTCCCTTCAAGAGACAAAAGATTCAAAAAAAATTCTGGATTTGGGTTGCTGTAGTGGAGAACTCTTTGATTGCTTTATAAAAAGAGGACAGGAAATTTATGGAGTTGAAATTGATAGGGAAGCAGTAAGGGCTGGAAGGGAAAAGGGATATTTTATAATTGAAGGGGATTTAGAGGAAGAAAAAACACAAAAAGAGATAGAAAAAATTTCACCCTTTGATGCAGTCCTTGCCCTGGATGTCCTGGAGCATTTAAAGGATCCCTGGAAATTTTTGGTAGATTTAAAGAAATTTATGACAAGAGATGGATTTGTCTTTGCCACAATTCCCAATATAGCCCACTGGAAGGTAAGATTTAATTTACTTTTTGGAAATTTTGAATATAAAGAGGAAGGAATTTTAGATAAGGGACATTTAAGATTTTTTAATTATAAGACAATGGTCAAGCTTTTTGAAAATTCCGGTTATAAAATTGAAAAAATCTTCCCCACTTCCTCTTCCCTGCCCCTTTTTCCAAAAAAATGGGAATGGAAGGCAATCCAAATCTCTCGAATTGCACCAAACCTTTTTGCTGAGGTCTTTGGAATAAAAGCAATACCCTTTTTTGACAAATAACATATTCTCTGCTATATTGAGACTTGAGGAGGCTCTATGAAAAGATTATTTGTTTTATTTTTTATCGTAATTTCGGGTTTTGTTTTCAGCCAAGGTGGTTATGAATGCAAAATTACTGTGACAAACCCAAAGGAAGGAGATACCTGGTATGTGGGAAATACCTATGATATAACCTGGAGGTCTTCTGATTACTGTCCCAGCTATCTTTACAGCATAAAATTATTTGGAAATAGAAGTTCAAAGGAGACACTCCTTTATGAAATAAAAAATACCCCCAATGATGGAAAGCAACCCTTCACCCCTTTGTCAGATTACCTGGGCTATGACTACTATTATTTTAAGTTTTATGCTGAATATGGAGGTGGTGGCGATTATAGAATGATGATACCCATTGAAGTGGGAAGAAGTGCTAACTTTTTCATAAAAGAAGTTCCCACTGAGGACTTTTCCATATATCCCCAGAGAATTGGCTTTATGCTTTATCAAAATAGCACTGGAACAAAAGAATTTTACATTATTCCAAAAAAGGAATATATAAGTTTTATTTTAAATACTACCCAAAACTGGATAAACTTTGAGCCAGGTTCTGGAAGTGCCTATTTTGGCGATGAACCCTTTAAAGTAAATCTTACAGCTTCTTCCTACGGGCTTGAGGTTGGGAACTATGAAGGAGAAGTAAAGGTTTCCAATCCTGAAGGAACTTTTTCTTTGATTTTATATGTTTATTTGGCAGTAATTCCTCAAGCACAGGGAACTCCCCATCTGGAAGTGGATAGCAACAGGATTATATTTAGATTTGCGCCCGGTGAGTTGCCACCCCCTTATTATATAAATTTAAAAAATACAGGGGATGGGGATGCTTATTTTATAGTGGATAGAATTTCCAGTTTCCTAAAAATAACCCCTTCAAAGGGAGTTCTTATACCAAACAGCAGTATTCAATTAAAAGTTGAACTTAACCTTTCCCAGGAACTGGTGGGTACAAAGAAGGGTTTCATAAGGATAATTGACCAGATGGGGAACAGTATCTATATATTCTGTCTTTCCAATTCTGTGTCCCAGTATTCAGATTCGAACTGGACCCCCACTTCTACTCCATCTAAGACTCTCCCCATAGCAGCCACAGGGCTGGGAGGGGCTTATGGCTCTTTCTGGTCCACAGATGTCTTTGGAGTTCTTATGAGCAGTTCCTTTGTGGAAAAACTGGAAAATATAAAGGAAAATAAGGGATTCAAAGAGAATCCTTTAAGAGAAAAAGCTGCCTTTATATGGGGTGCTGTGGGGAAAAAGGTACGCACCCAGCAAGCCAGAACAACAGAATTTGAACTGACCGATGAATCCCCTTCCCTTTTTGTGGACTTTTTAAATAACTTTTTTGGTATGGAAAGTGCTTCCAGTTTTATTCAGATGAGAGGGGATATGGCTTCCAGGGTTGCCCTCTTTTCCAGAACCTATTCCACGGACAGCGAAGGAAAAACCTATGGGCAGTTTATTGGTTCCACAACAGATGATAATGTAATTGGCTCCTCTGGTGGAAAGGCAGTGGTCTTTGGTTTAAGAAATGATGAAAATTTCAGAAGCAATCTGTTTATAACAGAGTTGGATGGATTGAGCACCAATGTAACTGTCCAGCTTTATAACCATTTAGGACAGGCAGTTGGAAATCCTTTAAACAAGACCCTGGAAGGATTTTCTCAATGGCAGATAATAGATGTTTTTGGGAAGACAGGAGCCAGCGGCAACTGGGCTTTTGCAGAAATTACAAGTTCTGGAGGAGGAAGAATATCTGCTCTGGGGAGCTCAATTGATAAAAAGACAAACGATCCTGTAACCCTTCCTCCAGTCATCCCTTCCAGCACCAGAGCCACTGGAAACCTATATCTCCCAGCAGTGGTTGCATCCCCCGGGGCAAACCAGACAAACTGGCGTACTGACCTGGTCTTTATGAATTATTCTGATAATTCTTTAAATGTGCCTGTGGAGTTTTACTCCAGAGATGGAAACCTTCTGGATACAAAATATATCACCCTTCTTCCCAAAAATATGGGAATCTATATTGATGCCATAAAGACCCTCTTTGGAAAGGACAATGAGATGGGCTCCCTCATTGTAAAGAATGTGGATACCTCAAACTTCTTTTTATTTGGAAGGATATATAATTTAAAGGAAGATGGTTCCACCTTGGGACAGGGGACACTGGCTTATAAAGATACTGAAAGCACTACCTTAAATGATACTCCAATCTTTACTATGGGAGTGGAGTCCTCTCCAAATTTCAGGTCCAATGTAGGTGTCTTTGAAACCTCAGGGCAGAGTGCTAAGGTTTTATTTACCTTTATTTTTCCTGATGGTGAAAGCAGGAATTTTGTAAAGGAAATAAAACCCCATCAATGGATACAGTTTAATAATATTATTCCTTCCAATACTGGATACAGTGAAGATGTTTCAGGGGTCTGGATTGTGCTTTCAGTAATTGAGGGGGCTGGAAAAATTTCTGGCTATGCTTCCATTGTAGATAACCTCTCTTCCGATGCCACCTTTATAAAGTTCATAAAACCGTGAATATTTAAGGTGAAGCAAGTTCTGCCTCTATTCTTTTTATAAGAGATTTGTAATTCTTCTCTTGAGCCACTTTAAGTGCCTCCTGAAGGATATCTACTGCCAAATTTTTATTGCCTTCTTTTTTCAGTACCCTTGAATAATAAACAGAACACTCAGCAAAATCATAAGGATCCCCACCCTTTTTAATTTCTTCAAAGGTCTTATTTAGATTTTCCAGGTTTTCCCTGTCTCCTTTAACAAAATCCAGGTAAAAAAGCAGAAAATTTATTAAAGGCAAAAGGATCAATAAATTGGAACTTTCAGCAATATTTTTTGCCTCTTTTAGCATTTTCAATGCTTCTTCAAAATTATTTTCTTCCATAAAACCAGTGGAAAGGGATATCAGAGAATTGCTGTAAATTTCCTTTGCTGAAATCTCGTTACCTAAGCTGCTTGCCCTATTTAAAAATTCTATCCCTTCCTTTAAATTTCCCTCCCATTTCAAAAGGAGACCTTTCTGGTAAAGGATATGAGCATAAATCCTTAAATCCCCAATGGCAGAAGATAGTTTCAAAGCTTCTTCAATAAAATTTTGAGCTTTTTCATAATCTCCAAGGTTTAAATTCAAAGATATAAGGTTTGTAAGGGATAGAAGTTTTCTCCTGAAATCCCCATAATTTTCTGAAAGCTGAAGCCCTTTTTTTAAAATATCCACTGCTTCTTCAATCCTTCCTGAAAGAAAATAAGGAGCCCCCATAGTTCCGTAGACAGCCAGAATTCCTTCTACATTTTCCAGTTTCTCAAAGATTTCCAGACTTTTTTTAAAAACTTCAAGGGCTTCTTCCTGTTTTCCCATTTGATAATTTACAATCCCCCAGTAATAGTATGCCCATCCAAGATGCATTTCCTTTCCTTTTCCTTCCAGTTCCCTTAAAATTTCTTCAATTATTTCAGACATTTTCCTGTAGTCCCCTTTTTGACCATAAAGGGAACCCAGGGCTATCTTTATATCAAAATAATCTTCTTCCCCTGCCACCTCCAGGGCTTTCCTGTAATAATTTTCGGCTTCGGTAAATCTTCCACTGTATGCCATCACATCACCTAAATTTTTAAAACCCCCGGCCCTTTCATCTTCTAACGAAAGTTCCAGATACCTCATCCATAAATCCTCTGCTCTGGGTAAATCATAGACCTTCTTTGCCTTTTCGGCAAGTTTTCTGTAAAAGGGCTTTGCTTCCTGTCCTCTCCCTGCCTCTTCTAAATTCTGGGCAAGAGTAAAATAAAGTTCCTCGGGAATTTCTTTGTAATGGGAAAGGATCCCATCTGCAACCCTTCCCTGCATCCTTCTCCTTTTCAAATCAGATATTCCTTCAATCAATATTTTTCTTATCTGATCATTTACAAATTCCAGAACCTCCCCCGGGTGTTCCCTGAAAATTTTGTCCTTTAAAAGTTTTTCAGCCAAATCTAAAAGTTCTTCCTCTGAAGAACCGGTGATCTGTTTCCAAAGCATAAAGGGGAACTTTTTGCCTATCATTGCAGCAATTTGAAGAAGGGAAACTTCCTTTTCAGAATACTTTCTCAAGCGAAGCATTAAGTTTTCTTTTATGGTATCAGGGAGTTTTAATCTTTCCAGGGATATGGTTGCCCTCTGAACTTCCCTTATGGAAGTTATAACCCAGTTCATCCCAACGGATGCTCTTTTCAAAATCCCTTCATCAATTAGAGCCCTTATTATTTCCATAACAAAAAATGGGTTTCCACCACTTTGATTTAAAAGGGAGTCCAGAAAACTCATTGGAAGGGGTTCAGGGCTATATAAAAGCCCCTGGACAAATTCTTGAAGTTCTTCCCTGTTAAAGGGTTTTAAAAATATATTTTCTGCCCTGTTTTTATATTTATAAAACAAGTTTTTTTGATCCTGAGAAACCTCCTCATCAATAAAGCTCAAACAAAAAAGTACAGGAATGGGATTTTCTGAAAAAAGACACATATAAATTAAATGATTTAAAAGTTCCAGAGAAGAAGAATCTGCCCACTGGAGATCATCAAAAAGGAATACCACAGGTTTTTTTTCACCTAAACTTTTAATTAGGGAATAAAAGCCATAAAAAAGACGCGCCTTTTCACCCTTTGGATCTATCTGGGGAAGAGTTCTAAAACCCTCCTCAAGGCCAATTTGTTTTTGAAGTTCCGGGAAAAACTGGAGCAGGAGTTCCCCTTCTCCTCCCACAATTTTTCTATGCTTTCTAAAGATTTCTTCTGCAATTTTTTCAAAGAGATAAAAGGGATAGGGGACCTCTTCCTTGCTCTGGCCTGAAAACACAAAAAATCCTTCCTCCACCGCCTTTGCTTTTACTTCTTCCAGAAATCTACTCTTTCCCGAGCCATGTTCCCCTGTTATATTAATTAACTTTCCTTTTCTTTTTTTTAGTTCTTCTATGGAAAAAAGTAACTTTTTTAATTCTTCCTTTTTACCTGTCCAGGGGACTTTTAAAAGCTGCTCGGGAAGCTTTACTTCTACTGCAACGGTTTCCTGAGTCCTTACCCTTACTTCACCTTTTCTGAAATCCTCCAGAATTCTTTTAATCCTTTGAGCCACTTCCAGGGCATATCCAAAACGCCTCTGGGGCTCTTTTTCCAGAAGTTTTAAAATAACCTCTTCCATTTCCACAGGTATAAGAGAATTATATATAGTTGGTGGGGTTGGATTTTTCTTTAAATGGGCTTCCAGAAGAAGCATAACAGAAGGAGCAGAAAAAGGGAGTTTTC
>JBBFMJ010000036.1:0-10513 GCA_037478515.1 Thermoanaerobaculia bacterium | reverse complement strand
GTATTTTTTCTACTCCACAGCTCCCCACATAATTTTAGCAACCATGGAATTTTTTCAAGCTAATGGAATTGGATTATTAAAATAAAAAATGTTATAATCCATTTGTGAAAGCCCTGATTCTTTTATCTGGTGGAATTGATTCTGCTGTATGTGCACTCATTGCAAAAAGGAAAAAAAGAGAGATTTATGGCTTGACTTTTTTATATAACCAAAAACATAAAATTGAAATCGAGAAAGCAAAAAAGCTTGGCAAATCCCTTTCTTTGAAAAAGCATTTTTTTTTGAAAATACCAGCAGAAATATTTGAAACATCGAGTTTAGTAAATAAAAAATTAAAGGTACCGAAGGGTTTAAAAAAGGATAAAATCCCATCAACCTATGTCCCTTCCAGAAATTTAATATTTTTATCCATTGCCTCTGCCCTTGCAGAATCTGGGGGTTTTGATGAAATTTATATTGGTGCAAATTCCATTGATTTTTCTGGCTATCCTGACTGCACACCAAAATTTATAAGGGCATTTCAAAATACATTAAATAAAGGGACAAAAAGGGGTGTTGAAGGAAGAGCAATAAAAATTTTGGCACCTCTTTTGAAAATGAGCAAAGCCGAGATAATTAAATTGGGCAAAAAACTTGGGCTGGATTTTTCCCTAACCTGGTCCTGCTATAGCCCAGTAAAAAATAGGTATCCTTGTGGGAAATGCCCTTCCTGCATAATAAGAAAAAAGGGGTTTGAGGAAGCAAAAATAAATGATCCATTATAAAGCATTAGAGCAGAAGCGCAATAGTGCAGAAGTCAGTACGGTCTGGTTATATGCCTGCTCATTAGAAGAAAACAAATTCTTTTGGATGAAATTTTCTTTAGGAATATCAATTGATATCAAATTTTAAAAAAATAAAGTTTGCCTCTTTTTTCTATGGAATTTTTTAATCTAAAATGTTATAGTAATATGAGCAAAAAAGGGAGGTTATATGGAAAAAATTACAGGTTTTTGCATTCAAATTCCCAATGTTCCAGGTGCTCTATCCAGGGTTACAAATTCCCTGGCAAAAAAAAATGTAAATATTATTGCAGTTCTGGCACCGGAAGCAAATGATTTTGGGCAGGTTAGAATTTTTACAAATAATTTTGAGAAAGCAAAGGAAGTTTTAGACCCCTTAGGTTATCCCTTTTCCTTAGAAGAAGCATATAGCATTGCTTTAAAAGATAAGGAAGGTGCCTTAAATGAACTGCTTCAAAAATTCAGTTTGATGGGTATAAATATAGATTACATATTTTCCACTGCCTCTACAAATGGGTCAACGGCAAGGGTTGTCCTTTCCTTTAAAGATTCCAAAAGGGGGGAGGAAATTTTAAAAGAATTTTCATAGTTTATATAAATAGATTTAAACTTTTTTATGGATTTTTCGTAATAAAATGAAAGGATTTGCCTATGAAACTTAAATTTTTGGTTTTTTTTATTACAATAACTTCAGCTTTTCTTTTTTCAGAGGTTTTAAGGGTAGGAATACAGGCAGATATAAGGAGCACAAATCCTCAGGAAGCCATTGATTCCTTTTCCCTTTCAGTTATGGGAAATGTATTTGAACCCCTGGTTAATTTTGATGAAAATGGCACCAATATAATCCCCTGGCTTGCTTCCTCCTTCAGGTCAGAAGATGGATACAAAAAATGGATTTATACTTTAAGGGAAAAGATAAAATTTCACGATGGCACACCCCTCACTGCCCAGGCAGTGGTAAAATCCCTTTCAAATATAAAAAATTTGCCCTTCAAAGTGGAAGCCCTTGGTGATATGCAAGTTCAGATAACTCTGGACTCTCCAAATGCCAATTTTAACCAGATTCTGGCAGAGCCATACTATTTTATAATTTCTCCAAAAATGATAGAGGATAAAAAAATGGTCTCTGGAACAGGACCCTTTATATTTTTTTCCTGGGAAAAGGGAAAGAAAATAGTCCTCAAAAGGAATCCCAATTACTGGCAGAAACCAGCAAAATTAGAAGAAGCACAATTTATAGTCCTTGGTAATCATGGAAGAATAATTCAAGCAATGGTAAATAAAGAAATTGACCTGGCAGAATGGGTTTCAGGAGAAAATCTAATGGACCTTAAAAAACTTTCATACCTCACAGTAGAATCAATTATGGGTAATTCCACTGGATTTTTAAGCATAAATACCACAAAACCCCCCTTTGATAATCCCAAGGTGAGAAGGGCAATTGCTGCTGCCATCTCTCCAGTGGAACTGACAAAGAAATATTTCAAAGGTACCGCTGGGGCACCTGCTTCCTCAATGGTTCCCCCAGCCCTCTTTTCCTATTTTTCCAAGGCACCAAAAAACAATCCAGAGCTTTCAAAACAACTGCTCAAGGAAGCCAATTTTAAAAATTCCAGAGAATTTATACTCCTGGAAAGCTGGGCTCCAAGGCCTTATATGCCAGACCCTCACAACATAGCACTGGATATCCAAAAATCTCTGGAAGCCGTGGGAATTAAAGTAAAGGTGGAAAAAGATCCTGAAAATTATTTTAAGAGGATGGAAAAAGGGGAATTTGATTTAATTTTAAATGGATGGATTGCTGATTCAGGTGATCCAGTAGAATATATTGAAGCAAACCTGCATTCCAGAGCAATCGGGCACAACAATGCTTCCTTCTGGAGTAATCCAAAATTTGACAGATTGCTGGATGAATGTAAAATTTTAACCGGGAAAGAGCTGGAAAAAAAATTAAAGGAAGTTTTAACCATAGTAGATGAAGAAGTCCCACTGGTTCCGCTTTTTCACGGACCCCAGACGGCTCTGGTTTCAAAGAAAATAAAGGGATATATTGTCCATCCCTTTACCCAGCTCTGGATTTATCCAGTGGAATTTGTTGAATAGTTTTTTTAAAGATATTTTAAAATCCTGAAAAATTTCTAAATTTTATCTGAAGATGGTCTCTTCCCTTCTGGGACCTGTGGAAATCCATTTTACAGGAACCCCAAGGTTTTCTTCCAGGTATTCCACATATTTTTGTGCTTGTTTTGGAAGGTCTTCAAAAGACCTGGTAGCAGTGGTGGGACAGGACCATCCGGGGAGAATTTCATATTCCGGTACCAGTTTTTCTGTTATCTCCCACTGGGAAGGAAGGGAATAGATTTCCGTTCCCCTTTCCCTGTATTTTGTACAGATTTGAATATCTAAAAGTTCATCTAAAACATCCAGTTTGGTTAAGGCAATTTCATCTATTCCATTTAAAGAGACAGCATATTTTAAAGCCACCAGGTCTAACCATCCAACCCTTCTGGGCCTTCCAGTGGTGGTTCCAAACTCATTTCCCCTGTTCCTTATTTTATCAGATAAAGGGGGGGCTATTTCTGTGGGAAATGGACCTTTTCCAACCCTTGTGGTATATGCCTTCATAACACCAATGGTCTTTTGTATATTTTTATGCGAAATTCCTGTCCCTGTGAACACACCACCAATTGTGCAGTTGGAAGAGGTTACAAAGGGATAGGTTCCGTGGTCTATATCAAGAAGGGTCCCCTGCGCACCTTCAAAGAGTATCTTTTTTCCAAAACTTATAAAAGAATTTATGAGAGCCGTAGAATCCACCAGATAACCCTTTATTTTTTCAGAAATACTCAAAAGATTTGAGTAGGTGGTATCAATGTCCACTTCCTGGGCATTGTAATAATTTTTAATTAAAAAATTTAAGGGAGATAGTGTATTTTTAAGTTTTTCTTTTAAGGTCTTTTCATATAAAAGGTCTCCCATCCTCAAGCCAGTTCTGGAATATTTAAACTCATAAGCAGGTCCTATACCCTTTCCTGTGGTACCAAGGGGGGTTTTTCCCTGTTCCCTTAATCTATCCAGAATTTGAAAATGGGGAAGAACCAGATGGGCTTTTTCAGAAATAAAAAGATTTCCATTTATCTTTACCCCCTGGCTCTTTAAAGTTTCTATTTCTGAAATTAAAGAAAAGGGATCTATAACCATTCCATTTCCCAGGATGCAAATCTTTCCTGGATGGATTATTCCTGAAGGCAAAAGGTGTAGGGCAAAATGTTTATCTTCAAACCTTACTGTGTGTCCTGCATTGGCGCCACCGCTAAACCTTACAAAAACATCATATTTTGGGGCTAAAAGGTCAACAATTTTTCCTTTACCTTCATCCCCCCACTGCAAACCCAGAATTACAACATTTTCCATATTTTTATTTTATCAAAATTAAAGGGCTTTTTCCAGTTTCTTTAAAAGGGATTCCAGTTTTTCTATCAGTTCTTCCCTTTCCTTCTGCCAAGAATTATCTTCTTTTTCCTTAAGTTTCTTTTTCAAGGATTCTATCTCTGAAACCGCCTGTCTGTATTTCTCCAGCAGAAGTTCCACTTTTTCTTCCAGTTCTTTTAATATATCCATTACTGCCTCCTTAAAATTTTATAGGATAATTTGAAAGCAAATAATTTGCCAGTTCTTCTCTTGTCTTGTTTACTTCTTCCTGAGTGAGGGATCTTTCAAAACTTTGAAACTTTAAAGTAATGGTAGTGTAGATTCTTTCTTCTTTGACAAACCTATCTTTAAAACTTAAAGAAACCAGGTTTGGAAGCTCTCTTCCTTTAATTGCCCTTACTAAATCCTCATAGGTAAACTCTCTGGGATGCCCCAGGGTCATATCTATTTCAATTGCTGGAAATTGAGAAATTGGCTTAAATTGGGGAATCTTTTTAAAAGTACTCTTAAAGATATCTATCCCGACCTCTGAAACCCATACTGGATAAGGGGCTTCCATTTGAACTTCTCCTATAATTCCTGAATCCACTCCATCAATTTCTATTATAGCAGAGCCATTTTCAGAAAATCCCCTTAATTTTTTTGGTTTAAATTTAAAATCTGAAATCCCCAATGATAAGATAAATTTTTCCATTATACCCTTTAAATGTGAAAATTCCCACACTGAATTTTTTTCAAAAACCCTTCTTCCAGAGACCAGGATGCCTGCACAGATATATTCTTTGTAACCTTCTTCTTCTGAATAGACCTTCCCCACTTCAAAGATATCTACATCCTTTATATTCTTTGAAAGATTATTTCTATAGGTTCTCAAAAGCCCTGGAATAAGGGATACCCTTAAAAAGGGCTCCTCTGCACTCAAAGGATTTGAAAGGACCGCTGGTTTTCTTTCTGAAAAACTTTCAAAGTTTTCTATCTCTTCGCCCTTGGAATAGACATAACTAATTGTTTCTGTCAGACCAAAATGAGAAAGCAAATCCTGTGCCTTTTTTATAAGGGAGACCTCCTCCACTTCCCAGCCCTTTCCCAGTTCAAATTCAGGAAGTTTTTGGGGAAGCCTGTCATAACCATAAAACCTTCCAACCTCTTCATAAATATCCACTTCTTCCCTTACATCCTGCCTGTAAGATGGGACATAAACAAAAATTCTATCACTTTCCTTTTCTATTTTAAATCCTAAAGAGTTTAAAATTATTTCCACCCATAACCTGTCAAATTTAAGGTCAAAAAAACCATCCAGTTTTTCAAAATCCAAAGATATTTTTGGAGTTGGAGCAGTTTCAGGATAAAAATCATATATAAAACCGGCAACCTTTCCGCATTTTAATTCTTCAATGAGGTATGCGATGATTTGAAGTGCCAGAATTGTATTTTCTATATCTGCGCCCCTTCCAAACCTCTGGGATGCCTCTGTTTGAATTCCCAGCCACCTGCAAGTCCTTCTGATGGAGGAGGGAGAAAAATAGGCAGATTCAAAGAGAACCCTTTTTGTGGAAGTTTTTATTTCCGTCTCTTCCCCTCCCATAATCCCTGCCAGGCCTATGGGTTTTTCCGGGTCTGCAATTAAAAGTTCTCCACCCTTAAAGGTTCTTTCAACCCCATCCAGGGTCTTTAATTTCTCTTTTTCCCTTGCCTTTCTTACAATAATATTATTATTGTAAATTGTATCCAAATCAAAGGGATGCGTTGGATGTCCTATGGAGGCAAGGACATAATTTGAGATATCCACCAGGTTATTTATAGGTCTGAAACCCACAGCCTCAAGGGCATTTTTAAGCCATAAAGGAGAATCTTCAACCTTTACATCTTCCACCAGGAGGGCAGAATACCTCGGGCAAAGGGATGGGTCTTCTATATCAATTTTAAAGATATGGCTATCCTTTCTTATTGGAAGCTCTAACATTTTTTCTTTTCTTAAATTACAACCCATAAGGGCAGAGATTTCCCTGGCAAGCCCGAAATGGGAAAGGACATCGGGCCTATTGGAAGTTATTTCCAACTCAAAGGTTATATCCCCTTCTTTTTCCTCAAAGGATTCCAGATTAAACCCCAGATTTGTGAGTTTTGAAAAAAGTTCCTGGGAATCGGGTAAATCAACAAATTTTTTTAAAAGATTTAAAGAGTATTTCATTTAAATTGCCTCAAAATCCTTAAATCAGATTCAAAGAGCATCCTTATATTGGGAATTCCATAAAGGAGCATACAGATTCTATCAATTCCCATACCAAAGGCAAAACCCATCCATTTATCCGGGTCAATATTTACATTTCTTAAAACCTGCGGGTGTATCATCCCAGCCCCAAGGATTTCTATATAACCTGAATCGGAACATACCCTGCAACCCTTTTTCCCGCAGAAGAGGCAGGATACATCAACTTCCGCACTGGGCTCTGTGAAGGGAAAATAGGAAGGTCTGAAACGAACTTCTATATTTTCTCCAAAAAGTTTCATTAAAAAATGCGAAAGGGTCCCTTTAAAATGGCTGAAATTGAAGGGATTTGATACCCCGAATCCTTCAATTTGATGAAACATTGGAGAATGCCTCGGGGAGTCGTCCCTTCTGAAAACTCTTCCAGGTGCCAGGACCAGAAAGGGGGGTTTTTTCTTCAGCATTGTCCTGATTTGCACATTGGAAGTGTGGGTTCTTAAAAGATAGGGGGTTTTCAAATAGAATGTATCGTGGGTATCCCTGGCTGGGTGGTCCTCTGGCATATTTAAAGCAGTGAAATTATACCACTGGTCTTCAATTTCAGGAGCATCTTCAATAGAATAACCCATTTGAATAAAGATATCTTCAACCCTTCTTCTGACCATGGTAACAGGGTGGAGCATACCTGAAGGTGGTTCCAGCCCGGGAATGGTGACATCTATGAAACTCTTTAATTTTTTTTCTTCTTCCTCCCTCTTTTTTAGAAACTTTTCAAACTCTTCAATTTTATTTTCAATTTTGCTTTTTAAAGAATTTATTTTAGGGCCATAATTTCTTTTTTCTTCGGGAGAAAACTTTGGAATTTCCTTTAAAATTTCAGGAATTAATCCTTTTTTTTTAGAGATATATTTTTGTTTTAACTCCTCCAGGTCTTTAAAAGAGCTAACAGAATTCAGGTCCTCCTCAAATTTTTTTTCAATCCCTTCCAGGTCCAGTTCCATTTAACTAATTTGCCTGAACTATCTCCACTAACTTTTTGAAAGCTTCAAAATCTTTTGCTGCCATATTTGCAAGGACTTTTCTGTTAAGTCCAATATTTTTTTCTTTAATTTTATGCATAAATTCAGAATATTTCAGACCCATTTGCCTTAAAGCAGAACTTATTCTGAGAATCCAGAGCTGGCGAAATTCTCTTTTCTTTACTCTCCTGTCCCTGTAAGCATATTGCAAGGACTTTTCCAGCTGTCTTCTGGCAATGAGATGAAGTTTTGATTTTGAGCCATAATAACCCTTTGTTTGCTCCAGGACTTTTTTCCTTCTTTTAAGTCTTCTGTTTCCTCTTTTTACTCTTGGCATAATATCCCCCTAAAGGTAAGGCAGAAGCCTTTTAACTCTTTTGGCTTCCTTTTTTGAAACAAAATCTCCGTGCCTTAATTTCCTTTTTCTTTCTCTGGATTTTTTGGAAAGAATATGGTTTTTAAAGGCACAGGACCTTTTTAGTTTTCCTGTTGCAGTCAGCTTTATTCTTTTCTTTGCACCCTTATGGGTCTTGAGCTTTGGCATAAACCTACTCCTTTCTTTATGATTTCTTTGGGATAAGGACAGCAGTAATCTGCCTTTCCATAAACTGGGGTTTTCCTTCCAGCACACCACAGTTTGAGATATCTGCAACCAATCTTGAAAGCAGTTTTTCTCCTGCTTCCAGGTAATTGACTTCTCTTCCTCTAAACCTTATAACCACTTTAACTTTATCTCCTTCTTCTAAAAATCTTACAATGTTTTTCTTCTTTATTTCATAATCATGAGTATCAATGCTGGGCCTGAAAACCATTTCCTTCACATGCATAACCTTCTGCTTCTTTTTTGCTTCCTGCATTTTCTTTTTCTGCTGGTACTGGAACTTTCCATAATCCATAAGTTTGCAGACAGGAGGTTCATTTTGAGGAGCCACTTCAACCAGGTCAAGCCCTTCCTGATGGGCTATGCTCAAGGCTTCCCTTCTGGAAACTACTCCATACTGCTTCCCATCGGCGCCTATAAGCATAACCTTTGGGGAAGTTATTTCCTCATTAACTTTAAAATCTTTTTTATTAATGGGGATTCCTCCCCTTTTGCAGCATTAATTCTCCTTTTCTTTAGGCGCGATCGGAGTTGAACCGATGGCCTCTACCGTGTGAAGGTAGCGCTCTAGCCTACTGAGCTACGCGCCTTAAAATTTTTTTTTCATAGGCGCGATCGGAGTTGAACCGATGACCTCTACCGTGTCAAGGTAGCACTCTAACCAACTGAGCTACGCGCCTAATTTTCCCCTTATTATAAATTAAATTTAAAATATTGTCAAGGGGTTGTAGAATCTTTTTTTTGGACAGGTGTTTTAATTTTTTTGATGCAGAAAAACTTCTAAAGAAAGGATACCCTACTCCTTTAAGTTTTTATTTTTTTTCTTCAGAATAAAATTCCACCCTATTTCTTCCCTTTCTTTTTGCCTCATAAAGGGCTATATCTGACCATTTAAGCAAAAGTTCAGGGTCTTCCGGGTAGGGGTATTGTTCAAAGGAAGACACTCCAAAGGAAGCAGTCACTTTTATTATCTTTTTCTCTGCTTCAATGTGCAATTTTTCCACAATTCGTCTCATCCTTTCTGCAATTAAGAGGGCTGATTTCCCATCGGTATTTGGAAGAAGGACAAAAAATTCTTCCCCTCCATATCTGGCAAGCACATCATAATTTCTCATAGAAATTTTTAAAGCACTTACCATCTTTACAAGAACCTGATCCCCTACTTCATGCCCGTAAGTATCATTTATTTTTTTAAAAAAGTCCAGATCAATCATAATTCCAGAAATGGGATTCCTCTGCCTCTGGCACCTGTTGTATTCCTCCTTTAATCTCTGATAGAGAAATCTTCTGTTATAACATTCAGTTAAAGGATCTTGATTTGAAAGTTGAAGAATTCTTTCTTGCTGGGCTTTTAAACGAAGCATAACCTTTACCCTTGCCACAAAAACTGTTTTGTTTATGGGTTTTGTAACATATTCCACTGCCCCCAGGTCCAGCCCTTTTGCCACATCTTCATCTTCCTGAAAGGTTCCTGTTAAAAAAATTACTGGAATGTTTTTTGTCTTTTCCTGTGCCTGAAGGATTCTCAATGCCTCATAACCAGTCATCTGGGGCATTTGAATATCCGAAATTATTAAATCTGGTTCCTCCTTTTCTGCCAGGGCAAGGAGTTCCAGTCCATTTTTTGCTTCCAGAATCTGGGTTTCTGGAAAGGATTCCTTTAAAAGTTTTTTAAGTTGTTCTCTTATATTTTGATTATCATCGGCTGTAAGGATTTTCATTTTTCCCTGTTTTCCTCATCCAGTATTAAGATTTTTGGTTTAAAATTTTTTGCTTCCTCCTCATCCATTAGGCAGTAGGCACAGATAATTATAAGATCTCCTTTTTTTGCAAGATGGGCTGCAGCACCATTGATGGATATCTCTCCATCCCTGCCTTCAATGGCATAAGTTGTAAATCTGGCACCATTGGTTATATTATAGACCTCCACCTGCTCAAAGGGAAGGATGGAGACCTTTTCCATAAGTTTTTTATCAATGGTAATACTTCCTTCATAATGCTGGAAAACCCCTGTAACCCTTGCCCTGTGAAGTTTTGCCTTAAGCATTACCAGTTTTTTCATCTTTCTTCTCCCTTAAAATTACATTATCTATAAGTCGGGTCTGGCCTATATAAACAGCCAGAAGAAGCACTGCTTCCCCTTTTAAACTTGAAACCGGTTCTAAGGTATGGGGATGGACAATTTCTACATAATCAATCCTTGCCAGGGGCTCTCTGGAAATCATTTTTGAAACTTCCTTTTTTACCAAATCCAGATTTCCCTCCCCACCTTCCACCATCTCTTCAGCCAGTTGAAGGGATTTATATAAAATAGTTGCTGCCCTTCTCTCTTCTTCAGAAAGGTATAAATTCCTTGAAGACATTGCAAGCCCATCACTTTCCCTAACAATGGGGCAGGAGACAATTTCTATGGGAAAGTTTAAATCCTGAACCATCCTTTTTATCAAAATTAATTGCTGGTAGTCCTTCT
>JBBFMJ010000035.1:0-10813 GCA_037478515.1 Thermoanaerobaculia bacterium | reverse complement strand
GCCAAAAGAAATCAAGATAGAATACAAAAAATTTGTAATCCCTTCAACCCTTTCGCCTTCGTTAAAGACAAGCCCTTTTCCTTCTACAAAATTTTTAGAATATCTATAAGTTATATAGGCATCATCAACAATAAAATTGCTGAAATAATAAATTTGAAAAATTGAAATTATTATTGCAAGGAGTAATATATAATATCTTTTAATTAAATTTTTAATTTCCATTTGGATATTTTATCACATATTTTTTGCAGGGGTCGAGTTTATTCGATCCGTATGTTTTTATTTTTTTGTAGGGTGCGTGCTTGCACGACTCGTGGAATAAACGGGATGAATAAATTCAGCCCCTACAAATCATAAAAAAATTTTAAGGGCTGGGTCAAAGCCCAGCCCCTACAATTTTCAAACTACTGCGCTACTGCGCTTCTGCTCTATCTGGTGGTTTCTGTCTCTGCCTGAGCGGTCCTCTGGCCGCTATTTGAAATTTCTTCTACTTTATAGTAGTACTTTGTATAGGTCCTCTGCTTTGGAACTGTGTCATTATAGGTATATGTGGCACCAGCACCACCCTGACCCTTGGCAGGAATAATCTGGGAATTTACCTGTACCCAGTTCTGCCTGTCAGTGGATCTATAGAGATAGAACCCAAGGGCATCGGTTTCAGAAGCAGTTTCCCAGTCAATTTTAACATTTTGTAAATCAACATACCTTGCTGTAAAGGATGTGATTGTAACAGGGGTTGGAATTATTGGAGCAGAAGACCTGGAAATAACTCCTTCAAGGGTAACTGATTTTGTCCCAAGGGTAGCCCTCATACCAGGACCAGGGTTTCCATCAAAGACAGGGGAAACAGCCACAAAAACATAACTTCCTGCTGATTGTGGAATAACCACTGTTGCCTGGGTATCTGTGGAATACCACCTTGAACCAACCTGAACCCTGGTTGCATCTGTGTCATCTGTGGCTGTCCAGTTTGTCCTTATGCCATCTATGGGAGTTGATGAGGCAGAGCCAGCATAAAAGATCTCCCAACCAGTAATTATGGTCTGGAGAGCGTTGAGTCGGCTTGTTGGATTCCAGCCATAAGATGATATTGGGCAGTTATATGACGGACCCAAAGTATCCTCATCATCTCTTGTATACATAATTGCCTGATCAGAGGGCCATGCCCAATTAAAGGTTACCACTATGTTTGAACCAGAAGGGGTTGCAGAGGTGATGCAAGGAATACCTGCACCAGAGCCACAGTCCCCGATAACTGGCGAAAAGAATGCAGAACATCCAGCTGGTGCCCCAACTCTTGCAACCATTTTTGACTGGATTGAATCTGTTGCTGTTTGGTCTGAAACATTTTGACCTGCAACAAATATTGCAAATTCACCAATTCCATTTCTTATCTGTTCTAAAAGTAAAACAAATTTGCAGTGGTCTGCTGAATTTATAGTGTTATAAGCAGAACAGTTATCAGCAGCAATTGCATAACATCTATTATCAGGGTTCTGGCATCCATAATTGGAAGAACTTGTGTAGGTAAAAGCAGGTTTATTATCCGCTACACCATCTATATCTGCAACCTGATCTCTGTAATGCAAAGCCCATGCCTGCCTGTTGTGCATATTACCTGCAACATTATCCCTTGCATTTTTAACTGTTAGTATATTTGCACAGGCAGCAGGGTTTGAAACGACATCACCCAAAATTATCATATTGCATTGAGAAAAAGAGTAAGAAGATACGACTAAAAATAATAAAATATATAACTTTTTCATATTTCCTCCTTATTAATAATGGCTTGGAGTCCAAGTAATTGTAGCCGAGCCATCTCCAACAAACTGATAGCCATTAAATACATTTATATCAAAAGGGTCTTCAATTCCACCACAGGTATACCCGATAGGCGTTCCAGTTGCAGGATCCCAGGCAAAAACTCCTGCAAGATTTGTAACTTCATTGCATAAATCAGGTGAGTTTTTTGTTCCAGAGGAATCAATGTCAACAGGGTTCCAATGATAGGGAATTGAAACCCACCAGGCATTTGAACCACCTGCTGGATAGGAGTGTTGATAAGTTGGGTCGTGGGAGCCAACTGAAATCCAGGTAATTGTAGCTGAGCCATCTCCAACAAACTGATAACTTCTACCCTTTTGAATGTCAAAAGGATCTTCAATTCCACCACAGGTATAACCAATAGGGGTTCCAGTTGCAGAATCCCAGGCAAAAATTCCTGCAAGGTTTGTGGCATCAGCACAGACATCAGCAGAATTGACTGTTCCAGAAGAATCCACATCCTGAGGGAAGTAATAATAGGGAATTGAAACCCACCAGGCATTTGAACCACCAGGGGCAAAGGTCATAGTGGCTTTAAAACCCATATTTGATGAAAGCAGTATGCCTGCCATCATCAAAAGAAATAAAAACAGAAGCTTCTTCATAAGACCTCCTTAAATTGTTTTCATTATATTATACCATAGTTTTTGCAAATTTGTTCAATTTTAATTCGTGAAATGTGAAACGTGAAGCGTGAAGCGTGGAACATCAAAGCTGAAAAATTTTTCATTTTTTTGATTTTAATTTTTTTATTAACGCTGAAAGCATTGAAATTATTCTTTTTAATGATTCATTTAAATCATTGTAGTCATTTTCCTCAAGGTATTTTAAATCTTTTCCTAAAATTAACTGATATTTTAATTCTCCACAGGAACCCCTTGCAATACCCGCAAAATAGATAAATTCTTTTCTTCCTCCTCTGTATGCCCCTTCCATTAAATTCATACAAATGGAACTCGCTGCTTTTCTCATTTGTGCTGTAAGTCCAAGCTTTTCAATTGCAGGAAATTTTTCTGTAATTTTATAAATCTTTAGCGTAAATTCATGAGATAGTTTAAAAATATCTAAATCTTCCACATTCATAACCCTTTTCCCCCTTCACGCTTCACGTTTCACGTATCACTTCCCAGTCTAATAAGGTCCTCCGTTGCCATTGGTATCCACTGCTACTACTTTATAATAGTACCCAATTCCTCCAAAATCTGTAAATTCTGTTGTATAAGAGATGCCAACTCTGTTTGCTTTATCTTTTAAATCTGGAAGAAAATTTGGAGTTGTGGATTTATAAATTTCATAATATTGAATATTTGCCGGGGTTCCATCTATCTTTTTTAAAACTGGCTGCCAATAAAGATATATTTCTTCCCCCAGTCCATAATTGATATTTAAATTTGCAATGTATAAAGGTGGATTTATGGATATGGAGGACTCTTCTTTTTGAGGGGTCTGGCAGGTTACGTAATAATAGGCATTTTGAGGGGAGTTTGTATCTTTAAACCTGCAACGGGTTTCCTTACAGGAAGAAGGATAAACTAAACCAATTTTATCAGGGCTGGAAGAAGACCTGTTGGGGACAAAATTCGGGTTTTGGGACCTATAAATTGTGCAAAAATCTATGTCAGAGGGTGAAATTGGGTCTCCCCAGATATTTTTTGATGGAAGATAAAAATCTATAACTGGATTTGAGCCATCCCTTGTCAATTTTATGGGATAGACCATTTCTGGTGCCTTCCATCCATTTGTATGTGTGGGGGTGCAGGAAATTTCACTGGATTTGTTTGATTCAAGGTTAAAATAATTAAAAGCAGAAATTTTTGCAAAAACAGGTGTTCCGTCTGTAAAGCCACCAATTTCATAGGAAGAAACATTTCCAGCATTGGCAAAATAAGGGTAACTTTCTGAAGAAAAACCATAATAAATTCTATAATTTATAACTTCTGGTTCCTCCAATTGAGCCCAGCTGTATTTTATCCTCCCACCCCAGCCAATGTCCTGACACTGGAAATTTTGAGGCACTTCTGGTGGGCAGGGCTCCACATAAATTGATTGCGGCTGGCTCCACCTTCCTTCAAAACCCTCCCCATCCACTGCTGCTATTCTATAATAATAAGTTTCTCCATAAATTAAATCTGTATCCTGAAAGGTGGTTCCACTGAAATTGGAAGAAATTTTGGTGTAATTTGAATTTGGCTCCGTGGAGCGATAAATATTATAGGTATAGGTCCCAGAATCAGGGGGGTTGTATGAAATCTGAACAACCCTGCAGGAGGGATTGCTTATGGATATGTTTAAGGGCTGGCCTGGAGTTGGAGCGGGAAATATAGTTGCAGGGTCTCCCAGATGCACAATTCCCTTTGCAAGGCGGCTGTCCCCCATTGCTTCTACCTTGGCAAAACTCTGGAAATAGAGGGCACCTAAATTTCTTTCCTTTGAAGGGCTAAAAAATGCACTGTAAAAGGGGTCTGTTATAAAGGTAAGTTGAAAAATTTGCATAAAGGTCCCAGGACCAAAGGCACTGGCAGCACCTGTGCTTCTGTTTACTAAATCCTCCAGAATTGTGGTAGTTAAACTGGAATGATAAAAAGAGGCGGTATAACAGTTAGAATTTAAAACAACAGATGGTTTTTCTATATTGGTAAGCCCCTGTAAATCATTGGATCCCCAGTTTTGAAGGGCTCCCTTGTCATCCCATATAATAAAAGAGCCATGACCTATGTAATTTATAATCCCTTCACCAGAATTAAATCTATCCACTATGTCTTTTTTTCCATTTCCGTTAATGTCATAATTTGGGTAATTACAATTGCCTGTGGGATTATAAGGTGGTAAGCGAAGGTACATATCTTCAACTGAATAGGGAGTTTCTACATAGGATTTATTGGTTGCCTGAGCAGATTCAAAGAAGGTCCCATCCCTGCAACCTGCAATGTGGAGGAAATTTTTAAGATAACTTTTGTCAGGAAGGGAGGTCTCAAAAAGTTTAATCTTATTTAAGGTTGCCTCCATCTCTGCCTGACTTTTAGAAGAAATTCTTCCCAGAAGAACTTCTGGTAAATCATCCTGACCCAAAAAATTTACAAAAAAGTTTTCATAAGAATAGTAAGCATAATTATTAAAGACAGCATCGCTATGGCCTGTGGAAGTCATCATATAGGTGGGAATAAAGTTAAAATTTCCATCACCTTTGAAGTCCTTATAATCATAATCAGCATCACCTATAAGTAATATATAAGTAAGCACAGGGGGGCTGGATTTAAAATAAAGATTTTGGAGAAACTCTTTGATTCCAAAGGGGGAAAATATTCCATAACTGAAATTATCATAAATGTCCTCCACGGCAACCTTTTTAACATCCAATCCCTGCGACTGCCTGAAACTTAAATAATCACTTAAAACTGTGGAATTTATCCAGTTTTTAGGAACTATAACCAAATATTGAGGATTTTCATTCAGCAGATTATTTTCTGCATAAGGGATAAGAGGAGAGGGAATCTTTGGAACTTCTGCCCTGTAATAATTTTTTGTTAAAATTGAGTCCTCAAAGGTTAAAGTTCCAGCAGAAAATTGCCAGTTTGCACAAAAAATTGGGCTTTTTGGATTTGTAATATCAAAAAGAATAAGAGCGCTGGAGGAAAAATTTGAAATTTGAACTTTTTTGCTTCCAGAGGTTAAGTTAAATAATAAAGAATTATTCTGGGCTTGAAAATCCCTCTTGTAGGTGATTTCAAACCAGTTTGTAGCGACCCTGTCTGTATCAAGCCCTAAAATTGAGGGATCCTGAACCTCCACGGAAAAGTTAACGGTCTGATTTCCATATCCCAGATAACTCTGGGGAAAATTTATCTCTCTTTGGTAAAAAAGGAAGTCCTCAAAATAAAACTCATCCACTTCCTGATTATTTATTCTTAATTTTATATGGTGGTCTGGGTTTTGAGGAAAATAACTTATTCCCCTTACTTCATATTTTAGAGTACAGAGAAAAGAAGGATCGCTGGAAATCGAAGGAATATTTATAAGATGGGTTGCTATCTCAATACTGGGTGGTGTTGGAGGTGGATAATTTATTCTAAAAGCACCCTTCCACATCCAGTGGTCTGAATGCTGCTCGGGAACAAAGGCAAATTCTAAAAGGTTTTCTTCAAATTTTTCAGTATGGATATAATTCTGGACAGGGGGGTAATTATTGACAGGGGAAACATCCCTTACCCCCATCCTCAAACCCATTGTTTCTTGAATTACAAGCCAGTAGATATTTCTATCTGTAAAATCTCCCCTTTGCCATACCCCTTCCATATTTTCACCTTTGAAGGACTCTCCATAAAAATATAAAACATCAGTGGTGTCAAAATGGCCATCGCTTTCACCACTTATATAAATTGGTATCTCCTGCCCGAGATTATATAAATGTATAAATCTGGGGTCTATATAATTTAAATTCCAGTCCGTATTGACATCTAAAAAATTATAGTCAAGGGCATAAATTCCATCGGTTTCCACAGAAATTTTATAAATGGTAAAGGGGGAAGAAGGGATGGAACGCAATTTCTTTTCAGTTTTACTTAAAATCTGGACACCTTTATCTCTCCATTCATTTAAAAAAATGGAATCGTAAATTCTGGAAAACACCTCATTTTCTTCAATTTTGTGGCAGGTGGAAGGGTCATAGTCAATCTGGAGTTCCACCTCACTGTTTATCTTAATACCTTTCTCTGAAATTTGAAGGGGATAGAACTGAAAAATTTTAAAGGGAACCTGCCTTATAAAACCACTTTTTATAGTTTTTACACTTTCTTCGGGAAACCACTTACTTGAAACCTTATATTCTTTAAAAACAGGGAAACCATCCTCAGAAAGGATGGGAATCTTGCTTTTTTTAATTTTTTCTTTTTCTTTTATGGAATATGAAAAATCCTGCTCCTCTGGAAGGGCAAGATAAAAGGAATAGGTTGTAAGGGCTGGCTCAGAAGGACCCAAAAAATAAGAGAATTTTTCAATTTCCTTTCCCTGAAGGAGGGTTTCAATTTCTCCATCCTGCAAACTTATTTTTAACCTTAAATAGCCCCTGCCTTCTTCTAATTTGATTTCAAAAGAATAAAGAAATACCTCAAATAAGGCAAATTTTAAAAAAAAGATAAAAAAAATGAAAAATATCCTTTTCACAAAGCTCCTTTCTATAATTATACCTCAAAAGATTTGAATTTGTTCCCTTAATTTCCTCGATTTCTAAAAAAAAGGGGTCGAGAAGCTCGACCCCTTGAACTTTTATTCAAATTTTCTTTAATTTAAAACAATTTTATATGGACACCAGAGAGGACCCAAGGGTAAATTTCTTATCAAATAACTCTTCAGCATTGCCTTTATTTCACTATCCCTTTCCTGCTGCATTAAAATTTCCAGAAAATTTTTGGGCTTTGGGTAGATTACAATTTGAACCTCTTCCTTTTCAGGGATTTTTGCAAGTTTTTTTGCTTCCTCTACTGCTTCTTTGAAACCACCTATCTTATCCACAAGCTTCAATTCAAGTGCCTGTGCCCCTGTCCAGACCCTCCCCTTTGCAATTTCCCTTACCCTTTCCTCTGGAATTCCCCTGTCTTTTGAGACATTTTGGACAAACTGGTCATATATTTCTGTCATCATTTTCTTTAAAACTTCCCTTTGCTGGGGTGTAAAATTTTGAAGGGAACTATAAAAATCAGCATTTTCACCTTTTTTTAAGGTCTCAAAGGTAATGCCTAAAAGGTCTTCCCAGAAACCCTTGGTATTAAATTTTCCCACCACCACCCCAATGGAACCAGTTAAAGTGGAAGGGCGGGAAATTATTGAAGAAGCAGACATAGAAACCCAGTATCCACCGGACCCAGCCACATCACTCATAGAAACCACCACTGGCTTTTCCTTTTTTGTAAGAAGCAGTTCCCTTCTGATTATCTCTGAAGCAATGGCAGAACCCCCAGGAGAATCCACTCTAAAAATTACTGCTTTTATATCTTTGTCCTTCCTTGCATCTCTGAAATACTTTGCCACGGTCTCTGAGCCCATCCCCTCGGAGCCACCAAAGGGAGAGCCCTCGGATCTGCCCACATAAATTCCTCCCATTCCAAAGATTATGGCAATCTTTTCCCCTATTTTTGGCTCTATTTTATATTTTGACTCTGAAATTAAATTATAGTCCTTTCCACCAATTTCTTTAAGTTTTTCTTCCAGTTCATCTTCATATAAAAGCCCATCTATGAGTTTTAATTTAAGGGCTTCTTTTGCACTCAAAGGTCCTTTTTCTATGGCACTTATAATTTCTTCCTTTTTTATGTTTCTGTTCTTAGAAATGCTGATGACCATATTTTCAAAAATTGAAGAAGTTAAACTATCCATCATTTCCCTGTGAGCATCTGTAAATTTTTTTTCAGTAAAAAGATTCATAGCGGTTTTGTATTCTGCTATGTGGTCAAAGTCGGGGTAGATGTGAAGTTTATCCAGAGTACCTCTTAAAAAGGGTGTCTCGGAATAGATTCCAATTAAATTAACATAGCCATCAGGATGGATATAGATTTTTTTGGCGGAAGAGGCAAGCCATACACTTCCAGTGGCAGGTCCAAACTCTCCAAAGGTTTCTGTATAGACAAAACTGGGCTTGCCTGACTTATTAAATTCTTCTATGGCATCCATAAGTTCTTCTATCTTTCCAGCACCCATAGAAAAGGGCTTGAGGCGGATATAAAGTCCTACAATTTTTGGATTTTTTGCGGCATCCCTGATAATCTGAACATAATCATAAAGAGAGATCACTTTCCTGCCAAAGGGAAGAGGAAAAGAGGACTTTGGAACATATTCCATAATTTCCCCTGAAAGTGTGACCTTTAAAATGGTGTTCTTTTTGAGACCTTCTTCCTTGAAGGCAAAAAATAATATAAGACCAAAAGCCAAAAAAATTAAAAATAAAACCAGGATTATCCATCTTAATGTTTTCATCTTACCTCCTCATTAATTTTTACGATACTTATAATAAAAAGTTTTCCAGTCCCTTACATTTTTTTTATATTCAGGAAAGACAAAAGATAGTTTTGAGGCAAATTTTAATACTCTTAAAAATCTCTTACTTTTCAAAAAGTTCAAGTTCTTCTTCTTGGAAAGGAATATTTTCAGGGTTATATCATAATAAAACTTCAAATTTTCAAAAAAATTTTTTCTGTAAAGAAAACTATCCTTCTCTATTAAATTATTAAAACCCCTTCCCCTTAAGCTTTCAAAATTCAAGGAAAAAAATAAAAATATAAAGAGCTCTTCATCTTTAAAGCTTTGGCTGAATTTTTCAATAATCCTTAATGCTTCTATAAATTTTTTTGAAAAATTATAGGAAAAGGGCATAATAAGTTTAAGTATTCCTTTTCTTTCTAAAAATTCAAAGGTTTTCAGGACAGCACCACTTTTTAAAATTCTTAAAATTTCCTCCCCGATTCTGGCTTTTGGAATTAAAAGTATTTCATTTTTCAAAATTTCTATGTATTTTTCCGCTCCCTCTTCTATTTTAAAATTAAGGCGGCAGGATAGGGCACAGACCCTTATCATCCTTACTGGGTCTTCCATAAATCTTTCATAGGGATCACCTATAACCCTTAAAATCTTATTTTTTAGATCTTCAAGGCCTGAAGTAAAATCAATTATTTCCTTTTTTATTGGATCCAGATAGAGGGAATTTATGGTAAAATCTCTCCTTAAAGCATCCTCTTTTATGCTTCCATAAAACCTGTTTTTCCATCTCATCTTTTCAATTAAACTTAAATTTTCCGGTGGCTCACCAGGGTCTCTTCTAAAGGTGGAAATTTCTATCTTTTCCTTTTTACCCTGAATTTGTACCAGTTTAAATCTTTTTCCAATTATTTTTGAAGAGGGGATTAAATTTTTTATTTGAAAGGGAGTTGCACTGGTGGCAATGTCAAAATCCCTGGGAGCTATTCCTAAGAGCAAATCCCTGACTGCCCCACCCACAAAATAAGCATCAAACCCCTTTTCTCTTAAAATACTTAAAGCTTCCAGAGCCCTTCTTGAAATTAAATTTTCTTCAAATTCTATTTTCACCTAAAAAAAGGAAAAAACAGAAGGATTGAAAGGCAGCCCTTTTTTTCTTCATAAGAAATCGGGGGCTGACTTAAAAATTTCTCTAAATTTTTTTCAAATTCACTTTTTGTTTTAAAGGGCAGGAAAACTTCCAGTGCTCTGGAGCCACCCTTTATCTGGGTGTTTATTTTTCCACACCACTGGCACCTTACCTCACTGCTTTCCTTTTGAGGAAACTTCAGAGTAATTCCTTTGTCATCGCCAGAAACATCACAGAGATTTTTAAGATAAAGCATTGAAGAACAGAAAGGACAGAGGGTCACTGAAAAGGAAGAAAAATCCTCTGCCTTTAAACTTTTATCCAGTTGGGATTCCAGAGATTTCAGGGAAAAATTAAAAATTTTTTGCTCTCTATCCCTTATCCCCTCAGAGACAAAATCCATACCATCCCTTTCTTTTATAAAAAAAGAACCCTTGCAACGGGAGCAGGTCTTATTTTGTATTTTTTCCTCTTCTAAGGGTGCATCACAGAACTGGCAATTCATCTCTTAAGGACTGCTTTGCAATGCTTTTGAAAAGGAAACAATCTGGGGCTTTCCTTCCAGAAGTTTTGAAGGAAGCCCTGCCCTTGCCTTTTCAGCTTCTTCTTTGCTTCCAAATTTTTCATAAAAAAGTTTATAGCAACTTCTTCCCTTGAAATTTATGGGGATATACCAGAAATTTAAATCTGGATATTCCTTTTTTAATTTTAAAATTGTCTCTTCCTGGCAGGCAATAAGTATTTGAATAGTAAAATAGTTTTGTGGCAGAGTTCTGGCTTCTTTGAGAAAGTTTTCAGCTTCCCGATAAAGGGGAGATTTTGAAACCTTTTCCTCAAGGGGCTCAACTCCAGATGGTTTTTCTTCCGCTGCTTTTACAGCTGCCTCCTCTTTCTTTT
>JBBFMJ010000034.1:0-11043 GCA_037478515.1 Thermoanaerobaculia bacterium | reverse complement strand
ACTTTTGAAAATGGCTAAAGAAAAACAAAAAAATCTTCTTCAGATTGAGAGTAGTTTAATAAAAGAATGTGAGAAAAAATTGGCAGAGGAAAAAGTTAAAAAGCCCTTGGATATTTCAAAACTTCCACAGGAGGTAGTAAAGGATAAGAAAGAGGAAGTATTTTCCTGTCTTTGCAGATGCGAAATTCCAGCAGGCGTATGGGGCGGATACTTCCCGGATCCCCTTCCCAATACTTCTCCTGCCTGTGAAAAGCCGGGTATTTGTGCTGCTGGTAACTGGGGTTGCTACAGGTTTTATCCTCCCATTGAAGGCACCTGTTTTGATTCCTGTACAAAATCTTCTGTAAATGGGCAGGATCTGAGAAAGGAAATTTTAAGTTTCATTCAAAAGGACTTTGACGCTTTAATAAAATCTGCAAGAAAAATTATGGAAGAATATTTAAAACAGCCAGGTTTAGACAAAAGCTCCTTAAAAAAAGAAGAACTTATTGCTTCTATCTTCAATGAAAATTTATACGATTATAAAGGAATTTATGATTTAGTTAAAGAAAGCCCACATTTGCAAAAGATAAAAGAAAAGAATAAAAGAGGAGATCCCGATAAAGCTCTTTCAATGGTAAAGGAGGCAGAAGAAATAAAAAGAAAGTATCCTTATATAGATGCCAGTGGGCTTATAAATATAAAGATTGAATTTGGAATAATCCTTGCAAAAGCAGCTTTATATATATTACCTGAAATGGAATTTGATGAAGGATTATATATGCTGGATAAAGCCTTGGGTTTTTGTGGTGATGAAAAAGGAGAGAGGGTTAGAGAAATAAAAGATTTAAAAACAAGCTTTTTAAAATGGAAGGATGCCTGGAATGTAATAAAAAATGAAACTCCAGTATGTCTGGATTTTTTAAAAAACAAGAAAATATGTGCTTGTGAGGATCTATATAAGAAAAAATTGGAGCCCCCCTTTAATTTATTTAATATTTATATTTTTGCATCCAGGGATAAATGGAAAATATTTGACACTTCAGGAACTCCTGTTAAAATATACCCTAAGGAGAAAATATATAATGAACTTAAAGAAAGTATGGAAAGGGCAAGGAAGGAATGCCAAAATAACCCGCTCCTAAACACAAAGGAATATAGGGACCTTAAGAATTATCAAGCTTATAAAACTTATGAGAGTTCAAGTTATACTGATAAGGAAAATTTAAAAAAATATGTTTCCAGTCCAATTTGTGATACCCAAGCTTTAAAAATAGGGGAAAAAATTTTATCAAATTTAGATTTATGTGATTGCCATAGGAAAGAAATAGAGGAGATAGTCAAAATTGCCAAAAGATATGTAAGACCCTTAGAGATTACCTTTGATATAAATCCAAAGCAAATTAATTTAAATGAAAGGGCAATAATTGAACTTAAGATAAAAGGAGGAAAGCCGCCTTATAATAATGTATTGAAGGGTAGTTTAAATTTAAATATGAAAAATGATCCTTCTCCTGGATTTGTTTATAACTGGTTGCCAGATAAACCTGGAACCCATTCTTTTGATTTAACTGTACAGGACTCCTGCGGAGAGGTTTTTCAGAAAAAAATCTCTATTTATGTAAAGGACCAAAAGGAAAGAAAACAGGAGGAAGTAGCAGAAAAGATTAAGGGAGAGAAAGGGGCAGATATTAAGGATACGGTTAGTATAAAGCCAGAAGAAAAAAAAGAGATTTCCAAAGGAAAAGAAGAAAAAACAATTGAAAAGAGACAGGAAACCAAGAAAGAGGAAGATAAAAAAATATCTGCAATAACTCCAGAAGAAAAACCAAAAAAAGAAGAAAAAGATGATAAGGAAAAATCTTTAACATCTCCTATGGATTTAAATGGAAAGTGGACTGTCAATTGTGGGGATGAAAATATGGAAGCTAAAATATTTCAAAAAGGAGAGATAATTGAAATTAAAATTGAGGATTCTTCCTTCAAAGGGCATATAAAAGGAAATATTATAAATTTAAAATCCAGTGATGGAAAGGAAGAAATTTCTGGAAATGTATTAAATGATAGAGAGATAAAGGTAAAGGTAATTGATAGAGAATTTTCACCAGAATACACCAATTATTGTAATTTTAAAAGATAAGAGAAAGATAAATTGTTAAGAAATATTTTGAAAAAACTTGCATAATCTTATTCTTCCCTCAAAGCTTCTATGGGGTCCATTTTTGATGCCTTCCTGGAAGGAAGCCAGCCAGAAAGAATTCCCACCAGAAAGCTTATGGAAAGAGCCAAAAATAGAGCATAATTGGGCACTTTTAAAGGAAGGTCAGGTATAAATATCTTTAAAATGCCTGTCAGGGCTAAGCTTAAAATTATTCCAGCAACTCCTCCAATTAAACTCAAAGAAAGGGCTTCCAGCAGAAATAAAAAACCCACCTTTTTTTCCGTGCATCCCAGAGCCCTTAAAAGTCCAATTTCAGAGGTTCTTTCATTTACAGAAACCCACATTATAGTCATTATTCCAATGGCACCCACCAGAAGGGAAATCCCAGCAATTAGAGTGACAGCAATAGTTATAATTTTCATAATTTTATTAAAGGATTCCAGCATATCCTTCTGGGTTTGAATGGTGAAGTCCTCTTCTCCTCTGTGTCTTTTTTTCAACAAATCCCTGATATCTTCAACCAGTTTATCTATGGCTTCTGAAGAAACAGCCAGGACATCTATTTCATTGCATTCTCTTAAATTAAAAATCTTCAGCGCTGTGGGTGCCGGAATATAGGCAGCATCATTTATATCAAAGCCCAGAAAGACACCCTTTTTTTCCATAACTCCTAAGACCCTAAAAGGTCTTCCACCAATTTTTACCTTTTTCCCCAAAGGGTTATCCTCTCCAAATATTTCCATTGAAAGTTTTGGACCCAACACTGCATACCAGCTTTCTTTTTTTATATCTTCTTTGGGAAGAAAATTTCCTTTTTCCACTTTAAATTTCCAGGTCTCTGTGGCATTCCCATTTACTCCAAAAATATAAACGCTCCTTCCCCTTTTCCCATACTCAACCCTTGCCTGTCCCATCACTACTGGAGTAAAACTCTTTGCCAGGGGAAGTTTTCCAATCTCTTCAGCGTCTTCTAAAGTCAGAGGATTTGTGGTGCCTCCAAATACCCCTGGTATTCCTACCGTTTTTACATTACCAGGTATCACAGCCACTATATTTGTCCCAAATTGATTGAACTGGGAAATTATATAAAGTCTTGTACCTTCTCCCAGCGATGTTAAAGACAAAACTGAAATTATTCCAATGGCAATCCCGGAGGCAGAAAGGGCTGCCCTTAAAGTATGCCCTTTCAGAGAACTCAGAACAAAGGTTAAAATATTTATCATTTTTTTCTGAGTGCCGTTATGGGATCCACCCTGGAAGCCTTAAGAGCAGGAAAAATACCAGATATGGAGCCCACAAGGAATGCAGAAAACAGGGCAGAGACCAAAGCCCATAAAGGAGTTTTTATGGGAAAGGAAGGAAAAAAATTGTTGAAAAGGAGGATTGAAAAAAAACTTAAAACAAGCCCTAAAATTCCCCCCAGAGAGGATAAAATTATTGCCTCTCTTAAAAAAAGGGAAAGCACCTGTCTTTTCAAAGCCCCACAGGACCTTAAAATTCCAATTTCCTGAACCCTTTCTGAAACTGAAATCAGCATAATATTCATAATTGTAAGTCCTGCCACAATAAGGGAAATGGAACCAATGGCAAAAAGCACCAGGGTGAGCATATTCATAATCAGGGAGAAGGATGAGAGCATTGACTCCTGAGTTATCACAGTTACATCTTCTACTCTATGAATTTTCTTAAAAAAGTTTAAAACCTTTAACTTCTCCTTTTCAATATTGGAATTTTCAGGTGCCTTTAGGACAATCCTAAAAAGGGAATTTTTATTAAAAATTTTCATAGAAGTTTTAACAGGAATAAAAGCCAGGTCGTCCAGGTCAAAACCCAGTACCTTGCCTTTTGGTTTTAAAACTCCGCAAACCTTAAATCGGAAATTCCCCAGTTTTACAATTTTTCCCATGGCTTCCTCTTTTCCAAAAATTTCCTGACAGAGTTTTGATCCTAAAACAATTAAATATGAAAGGTCCTCGGCGCTTTTTGAAGGAAGGAAATCTCCAGAGGAGGTCTTGAGGGACCTTACCTCTGAATACTCCCTGGTGGTTCCCAGGATAGCCACAGACCTGAATCTATTTTTATATTTTACCTTTTCTGTGGAAACCACAATGGGGGCTCCAATTTTAAATTCAGGAAATTCATTTCTTAGTTTTTGAAAGTCCTCAAGGGTGAGGTCTTTTGTAATTCCACCCCAGGGAAGGGCTCCAGAGGTCTCCACTTTTCCTGGTAGAACAATTATCAGATTGCTTCCCAAATCCAGAAATTCCTTCAAAACATAAATCCTTGCCCCTTCCACCAGGGAAGTCATAATTAAAACTAAAAATATTCCAATGGATACCCCGATTACTGTAAAGGTTACTCTCAATTTATGGTTTTTTATATTTTCAAATATATAATTTAAGGAATCCAGAAAGTTCATAAAAATGAACCATCTCTTATGCTTAACCTTAAGTTTGCTCTTTTGGCAATTTCCTGGTCATGGGTTACAACAATCAGGGTCTTCCCTTCACTGTTAAATTTTTCCAGAAGTTCAATTACTTCATAAGCAGATTTTCTGTCCAGATTTCCAGAGGGTTCATCTGCCAGAAGAAGGGTTGGCTCCATAACACAAGCCCTGGCAATGGCAACCCTCTGTCTTTCCCCTCCAGAGAGTTCCTCTGGCTTATGTTTTATTCTATGAGAAAGTCCCACCTTTTCAAGATAAAAAATTGCCTTCTGGGTCCTTTCATTTTTTTTTATCCCTTCCAGAAGAAGGGGAAGTTCTACATTTTTTAAAGCATTCAATCTGGGTAAAAGATAAAAAAATTGAAAGACAAAACCAATGTGTTTTCTTCTCAGGTAAGACCTTTCATCATCGGATAATTCTCTGGTGCTTTTTCCTTCAAAAAGGTAATCCCCAGAAGTGGGGGTATCCAGAAGCCCCAGGATATGGAGAAGGGTTGATTTTCCAGAACCCGATGGTCCCATTATGGAAATGTAGTCGCCCTTTTCTATCTTTAAATTTATATTTTTCAGGGCATAGATTATCTGATCACCCATTTTATAGGTCTTTGAAACATTTTGAAGCTCAATCATAATTTATGGGTTTTACTTTACTTCCTTCCTTTATTTCCATATTTTCAATGGAGGATAAAACCATTTCTCCTTCCTCAAGTCCTTCTAAAACTTCGCTCTTTGCCCAGTTTTGAAGCCCTATCTTAACCTTTCTGATGTATGCTTTTCCTTCTTTTATTACAAAGACAGAATTATCCTTTGTGAGGGAAGAGGTTTCAATTATCAAGACATTTTCTTTTCTCTGAATAATTATTTCCACATCTGCAGAAGTTCCAGGGAGGACGCTTTCTCCCTTTAAATCTAAATTAATCTCCACCTCCACTGTTCTGTTTTGTTCAAAGGTATCCTGGACATATACCCCGATTTTTGAGACCTTTCCAAAAAAAGTTTTAGAAGGAAGGGAATCAATGGTAATCCTTACCTCATCCCCTAATTTTACCCTTCTGGAATCCATTTCATCAATGGGAGCCATAACATAAACTTCTTTTAAATCAATTATTTCCATCACAGGTGGAAGGGAAATCCCAGGAATGGAAGGGGCTATCCACTCCCCAACTTCAGTATAAATTTCAGAGATATATCCATCAAAGGGAGCATAGGTTTCAGTGAGTTTAAGCTGTTCCTCTGCCAACTTTACCTCTGCTTCTGCTTGCTTTAAGAGAGCTTTTGTGGAATACAGATTTGCTTCCAACCTTTCCCTTTCTGCCTTTGCCCTGTCATAGACCTCTTCAGAGATTATTTTTTCTTGAAATAATTTATAAGCTCTCTTTTCTTCTTTCATTGCTAAATCTAAAGCCACTTCCACTTCCTTGAGGTTTGCCAGAAGGGCTTCTTTTCTTTTTTCTGCTGCTTGAAGGCTTGCTCTCTGTATGGAGTCCTCAATTTTCAAAAGCAATTCCCCTTTTTTTGCAAATTCCCCTTTCTTTTTAGGAATGGAAACCACAAGCCCTGAGGTTCTGGGAGAAAGTTTTGCCCTTTTTCTTGCTTTAAGGGTTCCTGCTTTTGTATTGGTTACAATCTCTTCAATGCTCCCCTTTTTTACTTTATATGCCTTTACTGGTATGGGTTTGTCTGGAAAAAGGAAAAATTTTAATATCAGGATAGAGAAAAAAATTAAAAAGAGCCATAAAAGATATTTTAAAAATTTTTTTAAAAGTTTCATTTCAATGGTTTTTTTGCAAGAATGCCTAAGTCCTGAGGTCCATACAAAAGTTTTTTTATATTTTCCTGTAATTCCAGATTTTCAGGAATTTTTGCCTCTTCCAGATAAAATTCTTCCTCCACTTCAAAGCCCATTTCCATTAAAAAAAACTTTAAGGTCTCAGGAGGCCAGGGGGTTTTATGTTCGGGGTCTTTATAAAAATTTAGGAAGGAAAAAAGGCAGGAAGGATTTGGAGTTTCCAGAATTAAAACACCACCAGAGGGTAAATTTTCATAGATTAAATTTAATAAATTCAAAGCCTCCTTGGGGTTTAAATGTTCAATTAAATGAAAAAGACAGACCCCATCAAATTCTATGGGTTTTTTTTCAAGGAAATCAAATATATCCATTTCAAAAAAATCCAGTTCCTTTTCTTTGAGGATAGCACAAAGGGATGGTTGCCTTTCCACCCCAACCCCTGATATATTATTTTCTTTTAAAAGTTCTAAAAATTCTCCCCTTCCACAACCTAAATCCACAATCCTTTTTCTATCCTTAATCTTTTCTATATAAATCTTTTGCCTCTTTTTTATTTCCTCTTCACTTCCTCTGAATTTTAAAAGAAAATCTAAAGAAAGGAGGGAATCCCTTAAATTTTTTTTCTCTTCTTCAGTAAGGGAAACTCCCTTTGAAACCATTTCTTTTATGGCAATCAGATTTGAAAGTGCCCATTCTGCTTTCCTGTCTACCCCTTCAAGTCCCATACTTAAAGCATCCTTTAAAGCAGGGATTTTCTGGTCCCTTAAATGGATTGTTTCCTTTTGAAGCTCTGCCAGGAAATTTTGAGTATTTTTCTTAAAATCTTCAAAACTTTCTTCTACAATATTTATCTTATTTGATAGCTCTTTTATCTGGTAAAGAATCTCTAAGTTGGCTTTTCTCTGAGTTTCAATCCTTGCCCCAAGAAAAAACTCAAAAAGGGGACTGAATGATTTTCTTAAAAAATCCAGGAAAAAACCAATATATTTTCTCTCTGATTTGTGGGGAAATTTTCTATTCTTTTCAAAAATATCTATGAGTTCATCTAAACTATGTCTCTTCACTTACCACCTCAATTTTTAAGGTGGCTTCCACATCTTTATGGAGTTTCAGATTTATACTATGGTAGCCGGCTCTCTTTATGGGTTCCTGAAGCAAAATTTTTCTTTTATCCAGCAGGATACCCTTTTCTTCCAGGGCTTTTGAAATTTGGGAAGTGGTGATGGAGCCATAGAGTAAATTTTCTTCTCCCACCTTTGCAGGGATTTTAATTTCCATATTTTCAATTTTTTCCTTCAGAGACAATGCCTTTTCTTTTTCCTTTATATTTTTTACCTCCCAGACTTTTTTTTGGTGTTCCAATCTCTTTAAATTGGATTCATTGTAAACCCAGGCAAGTTTTTTTGGAATAAGATAATTTCTGGCATACCCAGGTTTTACATCCACTACCTGTCCCTGGGCACCTAACTTTTCTACATCTTCTATCAAAATAACTTTCATAATCCCTCCTATTTCCTTACAAAGGGAAGAAGTGCCATAATCCTTGCCACTTTGATTGCCCTTTCCAGTTTTCTCTGATGTTTTGAACAGGTTCCCGTAAACCTTCTGGAAAGGATTTTTCCTCTTTCTGTTATAAATTCAGAAAGGACATTGCTGTTTTTATAGTCAATATAATCGGTCTTTTCCTCACAAAATTTACATTTCCTTTTATACCTGAAAAAATACTTTTTAGTTTGTGACATTTTGTTCCTCCTTTTTTATTTCTCCTGGAATTGGAATTCCACATTTTTTATAAACTTCATCAATCCTTTCAATGTGATGCCTTAAAACTCCATCCATCTGATTTAACTTTGTGGAAACTCTTTTGAGAAAATCCGTGGGAGAAGTAAAATAGGTAAGATGATAAATTCCTTCAATTTTCTTCTTGATGGGATAGGCAAGGCGCCTTTTTCCGACTTCCTTTTCTTCCAGTATCTTACCCTTTTCCAGGATAAGATTTTTTACTTCCTGGAGTACTTCCTTTTTTCTTTCCTCTGGAAGGTCTCCTTCCAGAATGTAAAAAAGTTCATAAACACGCATAAAACCTCCTTTTGGTCTTTACGGCTTTTCTTTTTTTTAAGAAAAGCAAGGATAAAGTTGCGGGGGGTAGATTCGAACTACCGACCTGAAGGTTATGAGCCTTCCGAGCTACCTGACTGCTCTACCCCGCACCAATAATATACTAAAAATAAAAAAAAATGTCAAGGGGGTAGATAAAAGAATGCTCCTTTTTTATTAAAGTAATGCTGAAAAAGGGAAAAGTAATCACAATTTCTGAAGTAATGGGACTTTTATCATTTTTTTCTGGGTCTTTATATACTTATGTTATAATATTAAGAAGGGGGTTTAATGGGATTTTTTTTTAAAAGTAATTGTATATTTTGCTTGTTTTTAAAGATTATATCTAAAAAGAATATTAATATATCAGAATGAAAGATTTTAAATTAGGAAAAATAATTCAGGGGGATCGCTGGCCTGAACCGATAATAGTTAAATCTATTGAGGAATTAGGGTCACATATACATTTAGTCGGAGTAACTCTTACAACCAACACACACATTGATCAAATTTTAACAAAAGAAGAGTTTGAAAAATTAGTAAATAAAACATCAATGCTTTCTTTTGGACAGGAAGCATGGAAAGTTTTTCTTGCCTTGGAAACCATTAGATACAGATATGCATCTCTTTATGATCCTCTGCTGGCGATGAATATATCAAAAGTAGATCCATTGCCCCATCAAATAGAAGCAGTTTATGGATACCTTTTAAAGCTAAATAATATAAGATACTTAATTGCAGATGATCCGGGGGCTGGCAAAACCATTATAGCAGGTTTGATCATAAAGGAACTTAAATTAAGAAGAATTATTAAGCGAATTTTAATAGTTGTGCCAGGCCACTTAAAAGATCAATGGCGAAGGGAGCTAAAAGAAAGATTTAAAGAAGATTTTCTGATAGTTGATAGAAACATTTTTGAATCCTATTATAAATTAAATATTTTTGAAAAAACAAATCAAATTATCACTTCCATGGATTTTGCCAAAAGAGAGGATGTTTTAAAAATCCTTGCCTCAACAGAGTTTGATTTGATAATTGTGGATGAAGCCCACAAGATGAGTGCCTTTAAATATGGTGAAAAAATTAGCAAGTCGGAAAGATATAAATTAGGGGAGGTACTTTCAAAAATTTCCCATCATCTTTTATTTCTTACAGCCACTCCGCATAGAGGTGATCCTGAAAATTTCAGATTGTTTCTTGACCTTTTAATGCCCGGATTTTTTGCTACCGATGAAATGCTTGAAGAATCCATTGAAAATAAGGATAACCCCTTGTTTCTTAGAAGGATGAAGGAAGACCTAAAAGATTTTGAAGGCAAGCCACTTTTTCTTCCAAGGTATATAAAAACAGTTACCTTTGACCTTGGCACTTCTTCCCAAAAGGAAAAAGAACTTTACAATGAACTGTCAAGATATGTGGAAAATCAATATAATCTTGCCGAAAGCAAAGATAGGAAAAGAAATGTTGGATTTGCTCTGATAATTCTTCAAAGAAGGTTGGCATCCAGCACCTATGCCTTATTGAAGTCCCTGGAAAGAAGAAAAAAGAGATTGGAGGAATTGTTATCCAATCCTGAAAAAGGGCAAAAAGATAATTTTGATTTTAAAGAAATTGAAGAAATAGAGGATATGTCAGAAGAAGAAAGATTAAAAAAAGAAGCAGAATGGGAAGTATTAAGTGCTGCTGAGACAAAAGAGGAACTTTTGGAGGAAATTCATACCATAGATAAATTGATTGAAAAGGCAAAATATATTGCAGAAAATGAATATGAGATTAAGCTTTCGAAATTGAGGGAATCCCTTCAAGAACTTTCCAAAAAAGTAAAGGAGAAAGAAAAAAGAAAAATTCTTATTTTTACGGAATCAAAGGACACCTTGGAATGGCTTAAAAGAAATATTATCAAATGGGGATATTCAGTAACTGAAATACATGGTGGTATGGATTTGCGGGATAGAGTTGCAGCGGAATCAATTTTTAAAAATGAAAAGGAAGTTATGGTGGCAACTGAGGCAGCAGGGGAGGGAATAAACTTGCAGTTCTGCAATTTAATGATAAATTATGACATCCCGTGGAATCCAAACCGACTGGAACAGAGGATGGGAAGAATTCATAGATATGGGCAGACAAGGGAAGTATTTATTCACAATCTTGTTGCCAGTGATACAAGGGAAGGCAAAGTGCTCTTGAAACTCTTTGATAAAATTGAAGAAATTAAAAGGGCTTTAGGAAGCGATAAGGTTTTTGATGTACTGGGAGAAATTATAGAAGGTAAAAAATTTACCCAGGCAATAACTGATGCAGCAGTAAATGCAAGAAATATAGATGAAATTTTAAGGGAAATGGATTCAGATATACAGGTAGATGAAGATTATATAAACAGGATAAGGGAAAACCTTGGTGAGACCCTTGCCACCCGCTTTATTGATTATACCCGCATAAAAGAAATGGCTCAAAAAGCAAAAGAATATCGCTTGATACCAGAATATACAGAGAGTTTTTTCCTGAAAGCTTTTGAAAAAGCAAATGGAAAGGCAAAAAAATTAAATAATGGTATTATTTCTATAGAATCCAT
>JBBFMJ010000033.1:3173-11129 GCA_037478515.1 Thermoanaerobaculia bacterium | reverse complement strand
TTTGCCAGTCATCTCCTATTAGAATTAAATATCTTGCATTTGTGTATGTGTTATTTACCTGATTTAAAATGTAGTTTCTAATTTCATTTGCAACTGCATTTGCCTTTGTCTGGTTTGTGGGTTCTGCATCCCAGTTTGTATAAGCATTCTGTATTGCTGGAACTGAAGAAAGATCTAAGACAACTCCATTTATTTTTTGATGGTCTGAAAGTTCTATGAGTTTTAAGGATAAACTATCTTTTGCTGACTCTCCATATTTTGCCTCAATCCTCTGGGAATTCCATAAAATCAATGTCTGAATTGCTGTTGTGGTTGGCTGGATTATGTAAAAATTTGAATTTGATACGTCTTCTGCTTTATTTGAATTTCCATCATATACTGCTACTTTAATTCTGCATTGAGCTGAAGGAAATACCTGTCCCTGTGCTTGTGCTTCTTCCTTTGTGGGCATTGACCACAGGTAGTTTGTATCCTCAACAGTTAATCCCTTTGAAGTACAATCTGTTCCAGAGGTATCTGCAATGCATGCCCAACTTGCCCCTTCATCTGTTGAATAATAGATTGCAACCCTTGAAAAAGGTGGAAAATTATCCTGTCCTTCCCATACTATTAGGTGATTCTTCCTGTTTTCAGAACTTTCGGAATATGCCCAGGATTCACCTCCGTTTGGGGTTATCACTTGAACCGAAGGTGGCTCGCCATCTTTCACAAATAAATCGGTAAAATCGCAAATAGTACTTCCATCTTCATCTGTAACACATAACCCAACTACATAATTACCTGGCAATTGTATTCCTGCATTCTCCATTTGGTCTTGTGTCAAATTGATCACTTTTTCATTTGATACAGGTGTTGCCCCAAGATACCATTCGTAGGAGACAATGGAATCGCCTAAATCTTCTTTGCCATTTTCTGCTGTGGTTGATTGAGAACCATCTAAGGTAAGGCAGGTTCCAATACAGTTATAATAGACTTCATAATATGGTTCATTGAATATTGGTGTTGGTGGGCTATTTTTTATTTCACTGCAGGTCAAAATTTCCTCAAAGATATCAAGAGTTCTTGCATAAAATAGAGAACCTATTGAACTTGCTTCTTTTCCGTAGGCAGAAAGAAGTTTTCTTTTATTTGCTGTCATAGAGAAAAGATTTCCGACAGACATATTTAGATATTTTGAATATATATCAATATTTTCAGTTTTCGGATAACCCTTTGAATCAAAAATTTTAAAACTATATAGAGCTTCTTCATCTCCTAATTTTGACCAGTAAACAACTGTTTCTGTTCCACTAAAGAAAGCATCCAGCTGATTGTTTCCATAATTGTAGTTAATGGAAGGTCCAGAAAAAATAGTGCCATCAGCGTTAATAAGCCATCCTTTAAACATTAAATAGTCATAGGTATAATAGGCTTGATAGTGCGTTCCATTATATACAAGGGCAACTTCTGCAGATCCGTTTGGAAAATCTAATTCTACTGGATTGGTTATAAAATTTCCAAAATCATTTAAAACTCTAAAAAATACTTTTCCTGCTTTTCTGCTCCACAGAAGCCCCCAGGTATTGTTGGAATCATTATAGGCAATATCAATGTCTGTAAAGCCATTGGCGTAGCTATCGACCTCCACTGGTGTGGTTGTTCCATTGGGATATGTAAAAAACATAACTTTTTTTTGGGTTTCATTTATGTAAATGATTCCAGCCCTATCACCATCTGAATTTAAGGCACTTTTAAACTTTCCTATGGCATCAGAGCCAGTATCAAGAATATTTACTGGGCTGCCATTGAAATCCCCTGACGGTTGAATTCTTCTTCCTTTAAATCCACAACAGGGATTTATGAAAAATTTTAGGGACCAGGAATTTAGGGTTCCAGTGTTTTCGGCAGTGTCATCCACAATTTTTAAGGTCCAACTGCCCTGAGTGGAAATCCCAGAAAATGTTGAGAGTAGTTGCTCTGGAATAAAGGTTCCAAAAAATGGGGGTGTGCCATTAGTTATGGGAATGGTTCCATCGTCAGAAAATATAGTGCTCATATAATTGGCTCCCCCAGTCCCATTTTTTTGACTTAAAAGGACTTCTACATTATTGGGACCAATCAAAGATAATGTCAAATCCCCGTCATCAGGATGGGTTATATTAACAGTAACTTCAACTTTTGCCACTGTAAAGTTTTCAGATACATAAATTTGGGATAATAAGCCCTGGAGATTATTGTCTGGTATTATTTCAGGTGCATTTTTTTGTTTTTCAATGGTAGGTTTACTTTGATGCCAGATTGCCACATATTCTTCATTTTCCTTATCCCAGAGCAGATTATGGTTTTTAACCCCACCATCAATATCTATTTGGATCTCCTTTTTGTTATTTGAAATTTCCAAATCTTCATTTAGAAGGGAAAAACAAAGGTGGCTTTCCTCATTTTCCTTTTTTATAAAAGAAGTTAAAAAATTAAACCCGTCTGAAATTGCTTGAATATCGTTATAAGCAAATTCAGGATTTGAAAGTGACAATTCATTTTCCTGGGGAACAAAGGAATAAGGATGGGAAAAGAAAATATGATTGCCAAATATTTCCCTTGTTCCGCTTCTTGGATCAATTCTTCTGTCTGCCCACACAAAATAAGCCCTTTCCCCATCAAATTCCCCTTCAATTCCCCCATCATTTGATTGAACACCTAAAGCATAACTGGATACTGGTTCGGATAGCTCTATTTGACTTTCAGGGACATTCCTGTTCATAGTTCTGAGCCATATGGCATCCAGATATAGACCGTCTGGATTTTTTATGCAGGTATCCTCAACCCAGGCTATAATCCACCGACTCCCTGCTTCATACCAGAAAACCTGCGGAAAATGGGCACCGTAATCATTATAAGAACTTGATATAAGTATATTTTCATAGGAAGGATGAATAGGATTTAATTCAGCATTTAAAAGTTTCAAATAAACATCTTGGACTTGTTGCGTACAATATTTTATTTCACCAGGATCTTCCCAGACAAGGGCATATTCTGCTTTTCCACGTTCGACTTTTACTGCTACTGAAGGTCTTCGGGCATTTTCTATTTTGCAAAATCCCCCATTGCATTCTTCAGGATATGTCCCTGATAGAGGGTAAGTAGTGTAATATACATCATATTTTAACTGTTGGTAATTATAAGTTGAAAAAGCTATAAAATACTTATCATTTGCAATGTCATAAGCAATATCATAGTCCACAACATCATGGTATATAAAAATGGGTGTGAAGACAGAAAAGGGATAATTATTTTCTGTTTCCCCAAAATAAAGATCGTTGCCATTCTTGTATAAAATACCAATTTTTGCTCTATAAGGGTTCCAGGTAATTTTAGGAAAGTAACCTGACCGATTGCTATCAAATATGGATATTTTTCCATCCCTTGTTATTTCTGCAAAATGAATTGTCCCATTACTAAAAGAAGCTATGAATTTGCCTGTGGCAAAGTTATAAATTATATCAGGATTATTATATGAAAAAGAACCAATGAATTTTGGACCCACTTTTTGTTCAAAAAATCTGTCGTAAGCAGAAAAATACAAACCCGAAGCACCCAAGTCATCCTTCCAGATAACTCCATATTCATTTGGTCCCAACGCGATGGCAGGGGAGAAGCTATCCTCAGGGTCAAAGGTGAGCCTTTTATCCTCAGAACCAGGATGGGGCAGGTCCTTCATTTCACCTAAAGGAATGGAAAAAAACAATGTGTCGTTTCCCTGAGCTGTGGTCATTTCTAATTTAAATTGAAGGCGATAATGGCAGGGGAGATCTCTATTTACCTGAAAAATAAATCCATTATTATTACAATTTGCCTCGGTTGGGTCTATGTCGTCCCAGACATCGCTCGTATTTTCGAAGATTACTAAAGGATTTCCATTCACTAATTCATCATTTAATATTGTCAGAGTACCAGAAATGTTTTCTATAGTATAATCTGTAGTATTGGATAATTTTATCCTTAGATTTACAATCTGCCCTGGGAGAACATATCCAAAGACCCCGCATTGCTGGGGCATATCTTGCTCTCCTGCAGAATAGCCAATATATTCAAATAGGTTTTCAGATAATACACTTCCACCCAGGATAAGGATTAATATTAGGAACTTCTTCATATATGCCTCCTAAATAAATATTTCATACTTCCCGATTTTATTATAATACAAAATAAAATTTCCTTCTGTGATCTGAATCACATTTTTTAAATTTAGTTTAGGTTAGTTAATTTAATATTAAATTTAGTTTATTTTTTTATGAATTTTATTAAAAAACTCCATAATATTAGAATTAATCCATAAATAACAACAACAGATGGACCTGAAGGAAAATCAAATATATAGGAGAAAGTAAGCCCTAAAAGAGAAGCAATTGTTCCTGCAATCCAGCCAATTATAAGCTGAATTGAAAAGTTTTTGGTTGTCTGGACTGCCATTAGGGCTGGAGTTATTAAAAAAGTAAAAACCAAAAAAACCCCTGCAACTTCAACAGATGTTGTGATTACAAGAGCAAAGAGCCCATAAAAAATAACATCCCAGAGGAAAATATTGAGCCCTCTTTCTTTTGCTTCTTCTATATTTTCTGATAAAAGTAGAAATTTCTTATGAAAAATTGTAAAAATTAAACCAATTATTAAATAGATTATAAATGCTTTTAAAAACTCTTCCTTTCTCACCCATAAGATATTTCCCATAAAAATATCCTTCATATGCTCCGTTCCCTGTGCAAATTTGTCCAGTATTAAGACAGAAAGGGATGCAGAGATTGCAAAACCAAGTCCAATTATACCTTCCTGTGGAACTCCTTCCCTCTCTTTTTGTCTTGTGAGTGAAAAAATAATGCCGCCCAGAAGGGCGGCAAGAAAGGAAATAAAAAATGTTCTAAATTGAAAGGGCTCATAACCCAAAATAAAGGCAATGGATGCTCCCATTGCAGCAAGTTGGGCAAGGGTAAGGTCTATAAAAATAATCTGCCTTCTTATAACATGGAGCCCCAGATAGGAATGGATCCCAACTAAAATTAGACATTCAAGGAAAGGAAGGAGCATAATTGATAAAAAGGTCATTTTATTGCCTCCAAGAGTTTGTTTAAAACCATATCCATCCATTCAAAATAGTCCTTTGTCCCTTTGTCTCCAATAAAAGAAGGTACCAAAAAATACGGAATATTTAGAGAAGAAGATATTTTTTTCATTTTGTTTTCATCATAATAGCCAGTATCAAAAATTAGATCTATTTTTCCTAATTTTCCTTTTTCAATTAGATTTTTTGTATGTTTTGGTGTAGGTGGAATACCTGGCTTTGGTTCAATGTAATCAACTATTTCTATACCCGTAAACTTTGCAAAATAGATCCAGTTTTTATGGTAATTTATTGCTTTGAGGCCTCTTAATTTTTCACATTTTTTAAGCCAGCCCCCCAATTTTTCTTCCATTTTCTTTTCCCTTAAATATTCCCAGAATTTATCTTCTAAAAACAATTTAATTGCTTTATCCTTATCAATTTCCTTTAATATTTCTTCTCCAAAAATTGATTTTGCCAGCTTTTCCTTTAAATTTTCATAGTTTTTTAAATAAAATTCTCTATTTTCCGGGTCAGTTTTTATGAAGGAGTTTAAAACATTTTCCAGGGAGAGGTAAATATAAACAGGGGAGTAATAAAAATGAGGGTTTCCATAAATGTGTACATCCCCTTCTCCCCTTGAAATTATTTCAGGAATTTCCATAAGAGGCAAACCCTTTGATACAGAACAATATCCATCAGAACCCTCCATTATTTTTTTGTTTCCAGCAGAATCCAAAATTGTGGGAAGCCAGAGTTCCAGGTCCAGCCCTGTGGTTATAAGTAAATCAGCATTTTTAAATTTTAAGGAAAAACTTGGCTTAGGCCTTACATAATGGGGATCCTGATTTGGCAAAACAACAGAAAAGGTATCAACATTTTCCCTTCCTATTTCCTTTGCCATCCATTCATAAATTGTATTTGTGCAAACCACATTTATCTTTGAAAATAGATTTAAAGAAAACAAAATTAAGAATATTATAAATAATTTTTTCATCTTTCCCTCCTTAATATTCTTCATGTTTGTGGGGACCAGCTGCAAAGGTTATAGAAAGTTTATAGGAATTGGACCATTTTTCATCCTTTTCCCTTATAAAATAAAACCTCCATCTCACAAATTCTGACTGCCAGAAGGAGAATATTGCACTCATCTCTTTTAAATTTTTATCTTCTTCAAGTAAATCACTTTTTTCAAGGGCAAGACCCAAGGTAAAAATCTGACTGAATTTCCTTTCAAACAAAAGAAAGTGACCTTTTTTATGGTTTCTTTCTCCATATTCATAATGGATTAAGAAATTTCTGTATTTTGCTTTTTCTTCCGGTTCATATAAATATCTCAAATGAAATCCCTTTGCCTCTGGTTTTAAGGAAAAATAGGAAATGCCAATTTCAAGGTAATTTTCTGGATTTATTTCAAAAAATTCCTTTAAATTTCCCAAAAATCCATTCCCTTCCTCATAGCTTCCCCATTGGGCAGTAATTGTAGTTGCTCCAATTGTTTGAAAGAGATAAGATAAAGAAATAAGAGGTGCAGAAAGCCCTTCTTCTCCAAAAAAATTTCTTATATATAAAGGATATTCAAGGGTTGGGAGAGCATGGGGATGGTATCTGGAATAAACTCCAAAGGATTGTTTTTCTTTGCCTGCTTCCAGGGTTAAACCCTTTGCAAGCCCTGCGTAAATTATATATCCTTCTTCCAGATGAAAATGATAATGTTCTTCTCCTTCTTCTTTGTGGATTCCAATAAATGCTTTCATCCTTGTATATGGGTCTAAAACGGACTGAAAGGATAGTTCTACCTCCTTTAAATTTGCTTCCGGATCCCTGTCTTCATTTTTTTCAAGGAAAAAATCACCTAAAATTGAAATTTCAGGGTTAAATTTTGATAAGTTTCTTTCCCCTCCATACTGGGAAAATAAAAAATTAGTAAATAATAACAAAATTATTACAAAAAACATAAACTCCTCCTTTCTTATTTTTTAAATTTTTTGGCTTTTTAAATTGCTTGAGGAGGAGCCCTTACCTTTGTATAATTTGAGAAATTTTGTTTAAAAAATGCTAATTTTGGATTCTTTTTAAGGAATAATAAAATGAAAAGATAAATTAAATTTAGAAAAACTACAAAAAAGCTGATATTTAAACAAAAATTGCAGTATTTTGAAAAGGGGTCTTGGTGAAAATGTTTTTCATTCTTTAAAAGGAAACATTCTTTTTCAGAGTGTTCAGCAACTATATGAGTAAGGGTTATAAAAAGGAAAAATATTAAAATTATAAGAAGATTAGCCCTTTTCATTTGAATACGATATCCCAGTTATAAGGAATTGAAGGGTCGTTATAAGGAACCCTGTATTCATCAGGATTTTTATAATCATATAATTTTGTGGGAAAATTTACCAGAAGGGATGGTTTTATGCCAATGGTTTTATAGCCATGATAGACCAGAACTGGAATTTTAATTATTTGAGGATTGTCTTCGCCTATGAAAAATTCATTTATTTCGCCCTTTGTTGGGCTTCCTTCCCTTGGATCAAAAAGAGCAACTTTTATCATCCCACTTATACAGACAAATAAATCATCCTGCAATTTATGATAATGCCATGCCCTTATTACCCCCGGGTAATTTAGAGAAACATAAGCCATTGCAAAATTTTTAAAAACAGGGAAGTCCTCCCTTAAAATTTCCATTAAAAAGCCCCGCTCATCACAATTTTTTTTAAGCTGCTGGATTTCAACCCCTTCAATTAGTTTCATAATTTTTGAGCATATTCACTTAAAAAAGGGATTTCTAATTTTTCCCCTTTAAAAGCTTTAATTATGGCAAAGATATGAAGAGCTAAAATTCCCAGGGAAAAAAAGAAATAAAAAAAACCAAACAAGAATCC
>JBBFMJ010000033.1:0-3163 GCA_037478515.1 Thermoanaerobaculia bacterium | reverse complement strand
GAAATACAAAGATAAAAAAGAAAGGGAAACTTAAAAAATAGATAGCCATTTCCACAATAAAAAGCCCCAGGCCATTCTTTGAATGCCAAACAATCTCTGGGTCTTCCTTTTTTGTAAGGCGTGGAATAAGAGCCAGAATCCAGAGATAGGAAAGGATTAACATTGTTTTTCTTTCATCAAGTTCAAATTTTTCGCTCATAACTAAATTATAACATAATACGGCTATATATAAAAAGTGTTGAGATAAATTATACTAAATCCAGTAAATGTCCCAGTTTTTTCTTTTTTGTTTCTAAATACTTTTTAGAGATTTCATTTGGAGGTATTTCTATGGGAACTCTTTCAACTATTTCAAGTCCGTATCCAGAGAGGGCTACATATTTTTGAGGATTATTTGTCAAAAGTCGCATTCTTCTCACATTCAAGTCCCTTAAAATCTGTGCTCCCACGCCATAATCTCTTTTATCAGCAGGGAAACCAAGTTTTTCATTTGCCTCCACCGTATCGTGTCCTAAACGGTCCTGAAGTTCATATGCCCTCAATTTATTAAAAAGGCCTATTCCTCTTCCTTCCTGGAGCAAATAGACCAGAACTCCTTTGCCTTCCTTTGCTATCAATTCTAAACTTTTTTGAAGCTGGGCACCACAATCACATTTAAGAGAACCAAAGAGATCCCCTGTCAAACACTGACTATGAACCCTTACCAGGACCACATCTTCTTCCTTTATCTCCCCATAGACCAGAGCTATATGCTGTTCTCCAGTTATAGGAACTTCATAACCTATAATTTTAAAATCTCCATATTTGGTTGGAAGAGTGGGGCTGGCAACCCTTTCAATTATTCTTTCATTATTCATTCTGTATTTTATTATCTCTTCCACAGAAATAATTTTCATATTGTGAACTTTTGCAAAATTTTCCAGATCCGGTAGTCGTGCCATAGAACCATCGTCTTTAATTATTTCGCATATAACCCCAGCAGGATAGAGCCCTCCTATTCTCAAAAGGTCAATTATGGCTTCTGTGTGTCCTGCCCTTTTTAAGACCCCACCTTTTTTTGCTCTTAAGGGGAAAACATGTCCAGGTCTTAAAAGATCCTCTGGTTTTGTGTCTGGATTTATGGCTGTAAGGATTGTCTGGGCTCTATCCTGAGCTGAAATTCCAGTGGTGGTTTTACCCCTGGCTTCAATGGAAACACAAAAGGCAGTTTGGTGAAGGGATGTGTTATCCTGGACCATCAATGGAAGCTGGAGTTCATCGCATCTTTCTTCTGTTAAGGAAAGGCAGATAAGCCCTCTGGCATACCTTGCCATAAAATTTACTTTTTCTGGGGTTATAAATTCTGCTGCAAAACAGACATCTCCCTCATTTTCCCTGTCTTCATCATCTACAATTATTATCCCTTTTCCCTGCTTTAGTTCCTCTACTATTTCCTGAATAGATGCAAAAGCCATCTTATTCTACTTTAAAATCAATTTCCTTTGAAAAACTCTGTTTTGTAATTTGATCTTTAATGGTTAATTTAAATTTATAGTTTGCTGGCTCTAAGCGCAAATCTTGTCCAATATTATATGCTTTACCAGTGGCATACCTGCCTTCCGATAAAACGGTCAATTCTGGTTCCACTTCCTTGGACTGTCTGAAAATCTTACCATCTTTGTAAATTTCTATCTTTTCAGTAATCTTTGGCTTCTGGGTTTGCTCATCAATAGCTGGATGAAATAGATTATAGAAATACCATAGGTCATCCTCTTTCTTGAAAGTGGAGCTTAATTTTGGAACCACTTTTACTCCGCCAAAGACAAAGGGATCATTTTCATACCAGGTGCCTTCCACTGGCTTTACATCTGAAGCAAGGGTAAACCAAAATCCTTCCTGGCTCAAATCCTTAAAATTAGGGACATAAATATCCATTAGATTTGAGTAAAATATATTGGAATCATCCTTTCCTATTATCTGGAGCAACTTGTAATCACCAGAATCAATCAAAAAAGATCTGTCTATATAAAAACCCCTTATGGTTTGTTTGGGAGCCAGTTTGTCTTCCACTTTCAATACTTCATTTCCATTTTTATCCAAAATTTCCATAAAAAAGTTTACTTCCTTTAAATCTTTTAGTGGAGAGCTTTCATCAAAAACCACTATATTTGAACCATAGGTTTGATTATTACTATCATAAAAAATTCCATAGGTGGTTAGTGCAGTATCTTTTTTAAGGGGTTCTTCTCCTTTGAGGATTTTTTCAGCCATAATTAAATAAGGGGAAACCCCCATAGTCCTTGCCCAGGAAGGAACTTCCTTTAAATCTGCTGACTTTATCCAGCCCTCTTGTGCCTGGGAAAGGGCTTTTAAAACATTTGGAATATTTCTATTCAAATAGAAATCCTTCTGCCCTTCTTCCTTTTTAAATTCTACCGTAAGTTCCTGCCAGGGAAGTTTAAAGGGCAATCTTTCAAGTTGTTCTTTTCTATAAACCCATACATCCATTTTTCCATACATAAAAGCCATCTGATCTGCAGTCATATTTACACCCTCTGACTTTAGATTGCCTTCAGAGTCAGAATAAGCCACTTCCTTTCTGGCATAAGGAGGACCCAAAAGCAAAAGAACTTTTCCCCTATCGGTCAAAGAGCCCTTAAATTTTTCTGTGGTGTATTCCTTGTCGGCTATTTTTACGAGCATCTCACATCTTTCTTTAAATTCATTTCTGGGAGTCCCTGGAGTGGGGTCCCTCTTTGCCCAGAATAATGCCACAAAATCTTCAGCTTCCTTTTCTGTCTTTAATTTTTTAAATTCCTTCAGTTCCTTTTTAGTAAGAAAATGTTGAACCCAGGTTTCTTCCCATCCTTCATATTTTCCAAGATCAGAAAAAATAATGGAGGAAAGGAAAAAGACAGTGATGAAAAACAAAAATTTTTTCATATTTTTACTCCTTTCTATATGTTTTCATATTATATCACTTTCCTTTTTAAAAATCCATTTAACCCCTATTCTTTTTCCATAATGTATTGTGTTTTTGCCTTTTTTAGGATTTCTTCTAAAATTTTTTGATTCTTTTGGAGATAAAAATCCTCCTTTTCCTTTTTGAAAAATATTAAAAGATTTGAAGAAGGGATTTCAAAGGGCAGGATTTCCTGTTTGTAAATCCATATTTCAATAACTG
>JBBFMJ010000032.1:7547-11165 GCA_037478515.1 Thermoanaerobaculia bacterium | reverse complement strand
TATCTGCCTTATGTCTTCTAAATATTTACCCCCTCCTATTAGCATCAATAATATAGACATTACATAATCATATGCCCTTATCCCTCGATTAGAACCCGGCCTTCCAAATAAACAATGGATTAACTTTGTCAGCCCTACTTCCTCCGCTAACTTCACAAATACCAAAAGACCACTCTTTGCTGTTATGCAATCAGAGGTAACTTCTAACTTGAAATTAAGTAAATTTTGTTGTATCTTATCTATCAAAGCCCTTTTCTCCTTTCTCACCCATTGGGTGATTTTTTTGTCATTAGTATTTACTAATTATATTCTAAGAAAAGGGCTTTTTTCAACTTTTCCTATTGCGGTTTTGGGCTTATTTTAAACAGAAATAAGTCATTTTTCCATAACTTAAGAAGATAATTTAATATAATAACCTTTAAAAACGGGCTGTGTCTAGCACAGCCCCTACATTCTCCCTTTGAAAAAGGGAGATTTTTCAATGATAATTTTATATAATATCCCCCTTTGGATAAAGGGAGAGTAAGTGGGATTTTTTATGGATAACGGAGCATTGGCACGGTCAAAAAATTTTCTTAATGTTCTACTGCTTCTGTTCTAATAATAAGATAGTGCCTTGGTTGGGCAGAAGGGGACACACTGAGGATCCCCTTTGCATAAATCACACTTTGCTATCTCAATAAAATTTTCATCCCACTGAATATTTCCAAAGGGACAAGATGCCACACACATCCTGCATTTTATACATTTTTCTTCTAATAAATCCACAGCCCCCGTTTCTTCATTTCTTACCAGGGCACCCACAGGACAGGATTTGACGCAAAGAGCTTCCACACATTGATAGCAAACCACGGGCATTCCTTTTTCAATCCCAATCTTTTTAATTTTTATTCTGGATACCCCTGCCTTTCCATCCTTTGAATGGGCAAAACCACAGGCAAGTTCACATTTCCCACAGGCAATACATTTATAGGTCTCCACTCTATAAATCTTTTCCATTACTGCCTCCCCTTTTGTAATTCTTCAAATTTCTTGGAATAAACTTCCCTTTTGCATTTATCGCAAAGTTCAAAAACGGAAGGGTCAATCCCCTGTTTTTTTGAGAAATATTCTGCTTCCATTTTTGTAACCGTTCCCTTTCCACAATTTTTACAGGTAAGTTTTTCAAATTCCTTCCCCCAGATTTTTCTTTTTTTATCATTTTCTTCAAATTTTATAAAGTTTGTAGGACAGATATAGGCACAGGAAAGGCAACCAATACAATCAGGTGGTTCTAAATTAAAAGGAGGGGCTACCTCCCTTCCAATTCCCCTGTCCATAAGGGAAATGGCATTCATCCCGAGCCCTTCACAAATCCTTGTGCAAAGCCCACATAAAATACAATCCGTTGGCTCTTTATATTCTTCATAAGAGGTCTTCTCTATTCCATATTCCTTTGCCAGTTCCACTATAAGAGGGGTTTGGGGGCTTCTGGCAAGCATCAGGTCAATTACTTCCTTCCTTGCCTCTTCCACTTCACTGTCTTTTGTGTAAACTATAAGCCCCTCTTCCACTGGATAGAGGCAGGAAGCCACAATTTTTCCCCAGCCCTTCCATTCTTCCTTTGTGATTTTTACAAGGCACAGGCGACATCCACCCCAGGGCTCCACAGAAGAGTGGTCACAAAGGGCTGGAATTTTAATTCCATTTTTTTTGAGTTCCTTTAAAAGGTAATTTCCTTTGGTGGCTTTGATTTTTTTACCATCTACAATTATTTCAACCATATTTCTTCTCCATTAAAATGTATTGTTATCGGGATGAGCAAGCTCAGCCCCTACAATTTTCTTACTATCTACAATTGTTTCAACCATTTATTTTTTCCTTCTTTTTATAAATTATTACATTTATAGGACATACATCATAGCAGGAGCCACAACTTATGCATTTTTCTGGAATTATTTTATGCAACTGTTTCTGTTTTCCTTCAATGGCATTTACAGGACATATCCTTCTGCAGGCACCACAACCATTGCAGGTCTCTAAAATTTCATAAATAACTAAATTGGAGCAAACCCCTGCTGGACAAAACTTATCTTTTATATGTGCAACATATTCATCTTCAAAATATTTCAGAGTTGAGAGAACTGGATTTGGAGCAGACCTTCCAAGGTCGCAAAGACAGGAAATTTTCATAGCAGAGGAAAGTGCCTTTACCTTTTCCAGATCCCTTTCAGTTCCCTTTCCCTGGACCATTTTTTCATATAAAGCCATCATTTGCCTCAAACCTTCCCTGCAGGGAGTACATTTTCCACAGGACTCTTCCAGTAAAAATTTTAAGAAATACCTTGCCACATCCACCATACAGGTTCTCTCATCCATTACAATCATACCTCCTGAACCCATCATTGAACCCGCTTCTGTCAATTTTTCATAGTCCACGGGAAGGTCCAGGAGGGTTTCTGGAACACATCCACCAGAAGGACCCCCTGTCTGAACTGCCTTAAATTTTTTATCCTTTACTATTCCACCACCTATATCATAAATTATCTGGCGCAGTGTCGTCCCCATTGGAAGTTCAATAAGCCCTGTATTTTTTACCTTTCCAACTAAAGAAAAACACTTTGTCCCTTTGGATTTTTCAGTTCCAAAGGATGCAAACCAATCTCCACCATTTAAAATTATTGCCCCCACATCTGCCCAGGTTTCCACATTATTTAAAACTGTGGGTTTATCATAAAGTCCTTTTTCTGTGGCATGGACATACTTTGCCCTTGGCTCTCCAACCTTCCCCATAACTGACCTTATTAGGGCTGAGGATTCCCCGCATACAAAAGCACCTCCACCCCTTGAAATTTTTATGTCAAAGGAGTGTCCTGACCCCAGGATGTTTTCTCCTAAAATTCCAAGGGCTCTGCAGTCCTCTATTGCTTTTTTAAGGGTTTCCACTGCCAGAGGGTATTCATCCCTTACATAGATATAACCCTCTTTTGCTCCAATTGCCAGAGAACCAATTATCATTCCTTCAATTACAGAATGGGGATCCCCTTCCATAATGGACCTATCCTTAAAGGCACCAGGGTCTCCTTCATCTCCATTACAGATTACATACTTGATATCACTCTTTTCTTTTCTTGCTGAATCCCATTTCCTCCAGGTTAAAAATCCAGCCCCGCCCCTTCCCCTCAAACCGGATTTTTTTATCTCTTCAATAATCTCTTCCCCTTTCATTTTAAGTGCCTTCTCCAGTCCCAGATAGGCACCCTTTGAAAGGGCATCTTCAATGGAAAAAGGATCCACCTTTCCAATATTTCTCATGGCAATTCTAAATTGATTCTTATAAAAGGGAATCTCAGAGTACTTTTCAATTTCTTTTTTTTCTTTTGGATCTTTGTAGAGAAGGCGTTTTACAATTTCATCCTTTAAAAGGGTCTTTTCATAAATCTCCTGTATATCTTTTTCCTTGACCTTACAATAAAAAATTTCTTCTGGCATAATTATAACCAGAGGCCCTCTTTCACAGAAACCATGACAACCCGTCCTTTTTAAATATCTATAAACAGGGATATTCTTTTTATTTTCTTCTAAAATTTTTTCAAGGTCGGAAGCAATTTTTAAAGAATTATTTGCCCTGCAACCAGT
>JBBFMJ010000032.1:0-7537 GCA_037478515.1 Thermoanaerobaculia bacterium | reverse complement strand
CCACAGCATACATAAATTTCTTTTTTTCCCTTATTTTCCTTTTCAAGTTTTTTTCTTAAATCAGAAAGTTCCTTTATACTTTTTAGCCGTTTCATTTCCCCTCCTCCAAAATCTTTTCTATTTCACTGGGTTTTGTAAAACCAAAATATCTTTCATTTAAAATCAAAACAGGTGCCATAGCACAGGCACCCACACAGTTTACTGTTTCCAAGGTAAATTTCTTGTCCTCCGAGGTCTCTCCTGGTCCTATATTCTTTTTTCTTTTAATTTCATCAATAAGCTGGGGTGCACCTTTTATATGGCAGGCAGTTCCCGTACAAACCTTAATAATATTTTTTCCTCTCTCCTTCAAAGAAAATGCCTTATAAAAGGAAGCAACTCCATATACCCTTGCCAGGGGAACTTTTATTTCCCTTGAGACGACTTCAAGGGCTTCTCTGGGAAGCCAGTTATATTTTCTATTTATATCCTGTAAAATTTGTATAAGAGATGCTTCTTCCTTTGGATACTTTTCAATTATCTTTAAAACCTCTTCCATCTTATTTTCCTTTCCCAATTTTTAAACCCTCCTGAAGGGCTTTTAAATTAAGATTTACAATTTTTTCCTTTTCAGAAAAGGTCTCTTTTATGGTCTCTTCCAAACTTTCAATTTTAAGAAGTTCTGTTTTTCCAATCAGAGCCCCTAAGGCAACCATATTGGCTGCTTTGGGACTTCCACATTTTATAGCCACATCATTGGCAGGGACATATAAGACATCTATATCATCTCTTTCTGATTTTCTATCAATCAAGGAACTGTTTACTATAAGCAGTCCATTTTTTTTAACATAGGGTTCAAATTTATCCAGAGAAGGCCTGTTTAAAACAACTAAAATATCAGGTGATTTTACCACTGGAGAACCCACTGGCTTATCAGATATGACCACTGTACAATTGGCAGTTCCGCCTCTCATTTCAGGTCCATAGGAAGGAAGCCAGGAAACCTCCTTTCCTTCCATCATACCTGCGTAGGCAAGCATCTTTCCTATAAGTAAAACCCCCTGTCCTCCAAATCCAGCAATAATTATTTCCTTTTCCATAGACCCTCCTATTCCGGCTCCTTAAATATTCCCAATTTATAATAAGGAAGCATATTTTCTTCAAGCCATTTTAAGGCTTCAGTAGGTGTAATTCCCCAGTTTGTGGGGCAGGTGGATAAAACTTCCACAAAGGTAAAACATCTGCCTTCCACCTGGTACTGAAATGCCTTCTTTACACTTTCCTTAAGCTTTACAACCAGCAAGGGGTTGTGTGCAGAACACCTTGCTACAAAAGCAGGGGTCTTTAAACTGGAAATGAGTTCAGCCATCCTTATGGGCCAGCCAATATGTTTTACATCCCTGCCATAGGGAGTTGTGGTGGTAACCTGACCAGGGAGAGTGGTGGGTGCCATCTGTCCTCCGGTCATTCCATAAATAGCATTATTTACAAAAATAACAGTTATCTTTTCACCCCTGTTTGCACAGTGGACAATCTCTGCCATACCAATTGACGCCAGATCTCCATCCCCCTGGTATGTAAAAACTATAAGATCAGGCCTTGCCCTTTTTATTCCCGTTGCCACAGCAGGAGCTCTTCCATGGGATGCCTCATGGAAATCGCAGTTAAAGTAGTCATAGGCAAGGACAGAACAGCCAACCGGGGCAATTCCCACTGTCCTTTCCCTTATTCCCAGCTCATCCAAGGTTTCTGCCACAACTCTATGTATTATCCCGTGCGTGCAACCCGGACAGTAATGGGTTGGCACGGGCAGAATTGATTCAGGTCTTTTAAAAACTGTTGTGGATTTCATTTTGCCTCCTTAAAATTTCCTTGAAAACTTTTCCACTTCTTCCACCACTTCCTCAGGGGTGATAAGTATCCCACCCTGTCTTCCATAAAAACTTATGGGCTTTTTATCCATAACAGAAAGCTTTACATCTTCCAGCATCTGACCCGTGGAAAGTTCAAATACAAAAACCGCCTTTGCTTTCATTGCTTCTTTTTTCAATTCTTCATAAGGAAAAGGATAAAGGGTTATTGGTCTGAAAAGCCCTGCCCTTATTCCTTTTTCTTTAAGCAACTGAATTCCCGTCAAAGCAACCCTTCCCACAGTTCCAAAAGCAACAATTAAAACATCCATATCATCACTTATTTCATAGGTTGCCCATCTTTTTTCATTTTTTTCCATCTCTTCATATTTTTTCTTCAGTTTCTGATTGTGTTTTTCCAATACCTCAGGATCCAAAAATAAAGAATTTATAATATTTGGTTTTCTTCCCTTACAGCCGGTGGTTGCCCAGTCCTTTGGCTTTAATTCCTTTTGTGGTTTGTATGGTTTAAATTCAACTGGTTCCATCATCTGACCAATCAAGGCATCTGCAATTACCATAACTGGATTTCTATAAAAATCAGCCAGGTCAAAGGCAAGCATCACAAGGTCTGCTGCTTCCTGCACAGACCAGGGAGCCAGGACAAGACATCTGTAATCCCCGTGTCCCCCACCCTTTGTTGCTTGAAAATAATCCCCCTGAGAGGGAAGAATTCCGCCAAGCCCTGGACCTGCTCTCATTATATTTACAATTACACATGGAAGTTCAGCCCCTGCTATATAGGAAATTGCTTCCATCATAAGGGAAATACCAGGGGAAGAAGAAGTTGTAAAAACCCTTGCCCCTGCCCCTGCTGCTCCATAAAGCATATTGGAAGCAGCCACCTCTGATTCTGCCTGTACAAAGGTTCCACCCACTTGAGGCAGACGATAGGACATATACTCTGGAATTTCATTTTGAGGGGTTATGGGATAGCCAAAAAATAATTTACACCCTGCCTGTACTGCTGCCTCTCCAATTGCTTCTGCACCTTTCAATAACTTTTTTGGCATAATGCCTCCTAATATTCAAAATATTTATAAAAAGTCCCCTGCACAGACATTTCAATTGCCATATCAGGACAGGTGATACAGCAGAGACGGCATCCTATACATAAGGGTTGATTTTTTACTGTTGCAAAGAAATAACCCTTTACATTTAATTCCTTGGACATCTCAAGTATTTGCTGGGGGCATGCTTTTACACAGAGTTCACAGCCCTTGCAGGTATTTTTATCTATCTTTATCTTTGCCATTTCTCCTCCCTTTAAACTAAAATATTGCTTCTTATTTTTCTATTTAAACTATGCGGGGGTAACAAATATTGTTCTATTTTAAGAATATCTGTATCTATTAAATTTTTTGGTATCCTTTTTGCAATTTTTTTTGTCATAACCACCTTCCAGATAGGCAAATTTCTTGCCTTGGAAATCTTTTTTGCCATTTCATATCCTTCCAGAACCACTTCTGGAGTTGTCTCATCCATCAGATGGGTATTGGAAATTATACCGTTTACTGTAAGCTTTGAATTTTCTTCTATCTCTTTAAGCATTTTTAAATTTCCTTCTATGTCTTCTGTTTTTGGCCTTTTTATATTTATAACAATAAAAAAATTATAACCTCTTTTTTTTATATCTTCTGAAAAAATTGAAAGGACCCTTGCCCCTTCTGGATCCCCAGCCACATCAAAGATTAAAAAATTATCTTTTTGAAGAATCAAACTTTTAACCTGGGGCATAAGAATTGGAAGGTCAGCATAAAGCCTGTCCCCTTCTGGAAGGATTATTTCAATTCCTGAAGAAATTAAAAGATTTCTAACCATTCTGGATCTGAAATATGGTTTTATAATATCAAGATCAATTATATATGGTTTTTCTTTGCCCTTTTTTAACTGGCTCAAGGCAAAATTTATAGCAATTTCTGACTTTCCAGAGCCCAGGTGCCCTGCAAAGATATAGATATCCTTTTTCATCTCAAATTTATATCATAACTTTTCAGCAAGGTCAAATTTTGCTTTTTACAATTTAAAAGTTTAGCAAACAAGTTATAGAAAAAAATTATAAAAAATATTTTTTTTGAAAAAATTTACCCAGACAGAAATTTTAAATATTAAAAAGTTGGCTTTGTCTTTCCTGAAGCAATTTTTAAAATGTTTTTTTGTTTCTTTTAAGATACAACTCTTTTTAAAATGATTATTACCTAATAAATTTTTTTTTATCCCTTAAGGCATAAATATTTAAGAAAATTATATTATAACAAGATTGTCAATTCTGGTAACATAACAGTGGTTTTTTGTGTTTCTTGATATTACAATATTATTGTAAAAAAATTTAGGAGGTTTGATATGTCCAAGATAATTGGTATAGATTTAGGTACTACTAATTCAGTAGTTGCCATAATGGAAGCAGGAGAGCCAAAGGTTTTGGTTAACTCTGAAGGAGGGAGGACCACCCCATCTGTGGTAACTTTTCTTCCTTCAGGGGAAAAACTTGTAGGAACTCCTGCAAAAAGGCAAGCAATAACAAACCCTGAAAGAACTGTCTTTTCCATAAAAAGGTTTATGGGGAGGAGGTTTTCTGAGGTTACGGAAGAGATAAAAATGGTTCCCTATAAAGTTATCCCTTCTGAAAATGGAGATGCCAGGGTTGAAATTGATGGAAAACTCTATTCCCCCCCTGAAATTTCTGCCCTGATTTTGCAAAAATTGAAACAGGCAGCAGAGGATTATTTAGGTGAAAAAGTGGAAAGGGCAGTAATTACTGTACCTGCATATTTCAATGATGCCCAGAGGCAAGCCACAAAGGATGCAGGTCAAATTGCAGGTCTTAAAGTGGAACGCCTTGTAAATGAACCCACTGCAGCAGCCCTTGCCTATGGACTTGACAAAAAGAAAGACCAGACAATTGCAGTATATGACTTTGGAGGTGGAACCTTTGATATTTCCATTTTAGAAGTAGGGGAAGGGGTTGTAGAAGTTAAAGCCACGAATGGAGATACCCATTTAGGTGGTGACAACATTGACCAGAGGATAATTGAATGGCTGGTGGCAGAATTTAAAAAAGACCAGGGAATAGACCTTTCAAAGGATAAAATGGCAATGCAGAGATTGAAAGAAGCAGCAGAAAAGGCAAAGATTGAACTTTCTTCCAGTCTGGAGACAGAGATAAATTTGCCCTTCATAACAGCAGATGCCTCAGGTCCAAAACACTTACTTATGAAACTTACCAGGGCAAAACTGGAACAAATGGTTGAAGATATTGTACAGAGGTCCATACCTCCTTGCAGGCAGGCATTGGAAGATGCAGGCCTCAAACCAGAGGATATTGATGAGGTAATACTGGTGGGTGGAACCACCAGGATGCCAATGGTGCAAAAATTGGTGAGGGATTTCTTTGGAAAGGAGCCAAATAAAAGTGTAAATCCAGATGAAGTTGTGGCAGTGGGTGCAGCAGTTCAAGCAGCAATCCTTAAAGGAGAGGTAAAAGATGTGCTTCTTCTGGATGTAACTCCCCTTTCCCTTGGTGTGGAAACCCAGGGAAATGTTATGACTGTGCTTATTCCAAGGAATACCACAATTCCCACAAGAAAAACAGAGGTCTTTACCACTGCCTCTGATATGCAGACCTCTGTGGAAATCCATGTCCTCCAAGGTGAAAGGCCTATGGCATCGGACAATAGGACCTTGGGAAGATTTCATCTAATGGACATACCACCTGCCCCAAGAGGAATTCCTCAGATTGAAGTGACCTTTGATATTGATGCCAATGGAATCTTAAATGTTTCTGCAAAGGACAGAGGAACTGGAAAAGAACAGAGGATTACAATTACTTCTTCTTCAGGACTAACTGAAGAAGAAATAAAGAGAATGGTAAGGGAAGCAGAACAAAATGCTGAAAGGGACAGGCAGAGAAGGGAAGAAGCAGATGCAAAAAATCGTTTGGACAATTTGATTTACACTTCTCAAAAGGTCTTAAATGAAAACAGAGGAAAGGTCTCTCCAGAGGTAGCAAAGGCATTAGAAGATGCAATTGAAGATGCCAGAAGGAATTATAATGAAGGTGGAATTGGAAGGATAAATTCTGCCTATGATCGCCTTTCTCAGGCAAACCAGAGGTTTGCAGAGGCATTATATAAGGGTGCTACTTCCTCTTATCAAGCACAGCAACAGCAAACTGCCTCACCTCCCCCTCCACAAGATGTAATTGATGCTGACTATGTAGAGCCCGACTCTGATAAAAAATAAGATCTGCTTTTGTGTCCGTGGAAAGCAGAGCAGAAGAGCAGTAGAGCAGTAGTTCGTAGCTTGGAACTCGGGATAAGGTAGAATACTGGTAGCCGCAAATCTTTATGCTTGTGTTAACAGAGCAGCAGAGCAGCAGTTTGTAGGGGCGTATGGGTAAACGCCTTTAAATTAGTACGTACTTCGGAACTTGGGAAACTATGAAGGGGGAAAGGCAAAGCGTAAGGGGTATTAGCAAAGTTTGTAGGTGCAAGTTGGGAAAACAATTTGTAAAACTGTATTGCTCAGCTGCTTTTTTCCTTCAGATTTTTCTATTATTTAAGTGCTATTTAAAAAAGAGTCTTGAAATAGATCAATTTTCTTTTTTGTTTAACTTTATATGAAGAGAATTTACTGGGGAAAACATACAAAAAAAGCACTGGAAAATTTTCCAATAAAAAAATATGTTTTCCCTGAAGAATTTATAAAAAATCTTGCTCAAATCAAAGCAGCAGCTGCAAAGGCAAATGGAAATTTAAAACTTATACAAAAAGGAAAGGCAAAAGCAATTTTTGAAGTTGCTCTAGAAATTTCAAAGGGAAGTTTCAAGGAGCAGTTTCCTTTAAGCATTTATCAAACTGGCTCCGGAACTTCCACGAATATGAATATGAATGAAGTGATTTCTTCAATAGTAAAGGAAAAATATAAGCTGGAAGTCCATCCAAATGATGATGTAAACAAATCTCAGTCCTCAAATGATGTGATCCCCACTGCAATTTATCTGACAACCATAAAAGAGACAAAGGAAAAACTTTTACCTTCATTAATTAATCTGGAAAAATATTTAAGGAAAAAAGGAAAGGAGTTCCATAAGATAATAACCGTTGGAAGGACGCATTTGCAGGAAGCGGTTCCAATTAGTTTAGGTGATGAGTTTTATGGATATGCTGAGGTAATAAAAGCACACAGGGAAAATATTGAAAATTCCTTAAAAAATCTTTATGCTTTACCCCTTGGAGGAACAGCTGTAGGAACTGGAATAAATTCACATAAGGAATTTGCAAAACTTGCTATAAAAAATCTTAAAGAAATTACAGGCATACCTTTAAAGGAAGGCGAAAACCATTTTGCTCTACAATCATCAATTGGAAATTTGTCAATTTTCTCAAGTTCCTTAAAAAATTTATCTCTTGATTTATTGAAAATTATGAGGGATTTGAAACTGAAAAATCTCTTTGGAGAAATTTCAATTCCTCCTCTTCAAGCAGGTTCATCCATTATGCCTGGAAAGGTAAACCCAGTATCACTGGAAGTTTTAGAACAAATTTTAATAAATTTAATTGGAAATGATTTAAAAATTTCAATTTCTTCCCTTTCTGGAAACTTTGAACTGAATACATATCTTCCCCTCGTTTCATATAATTTAATAG
>JBBFMJ010000031.1:0-11462 GCA_037478515.1 Thermoanaerobaculia bacterium | reverse complement strand
CCTTTCCTGTTTCCACTGGAGTTGCCTCCTTGACTTCAGGCAAAGGTTTTTTTTCTTCAATTTTTTCCTCTTTTTTCTCCACTTTTTGTGGAGTTAGAACCATTATTTCTTCTTCAGTTGTTTCTTGTTGTTTTACTTCCTTTTTTATTTCCTGAGGGGGTTTTGAAATCTGGGAAGGGGTTTGTTTTGATTTCAAAGAATAATAAATAAAAACTGCTGAAAGAAATACTATTACAAAAACACTACCTAAAAGGGGATACACAAAAAAGATTTTCCTCTTTCTGTCAATATGTCTTTTCTTTAAAGGAAGCTCCACATTTATTGGAGCAGGTGGCACCACCTCATTTTGCACTTCCAGAGGAGTAAAAAGGGTTGCCTGTTCTGGTTTTTTCGGGGACTCTTTCAGTACATTTAAAACCCCAAAGGAGTTAAGAAAGGCGAGTTTTTTATAGGTATCCATCTCTTTTTTTCTTGAGTAGGAAGTGGCTTCAGCAAGGGTAAAGGTCCCATTTAACTTTCTAACCAGTTCTTTGTCTTCTTCATCCCAGGGCAGAATTTCCAGAAACTCTTCTACCTCTGGCTGCCTTGCAATGTAACTGTTTAAAGGGGGAAGAAGTTTAAAAATAATTTCCCTTTCCTCAATACCCATTAGAAAATCCAGAAGCCATAAATGGGTGGGATAATAAAAAACATCTGTTCTGGTGGGCTCATGTCCTTCAATAAAAGATATCTTTCCACTCCCTTCCTTTAAAACATTATAAAGGACTATATTTGCCTGCTTCTTTAAAGCATCTTCCAGTTCCTGCCCTTTTAAAAAACCAAAAGAGATAAGCTGTTTTCCAATCTGTGCAAAAGAATTGCTCCTTTCCAGAGCTTCTTTTATATGTTCCCGGGTAATCTTTCCTTCTTTTAAAAGGATTTCATCAATCTTTTCCTTTTCAATGGTAGTGCCTATACTTATTAGTTCCCCGTCCTTAAAATAGAAAACCCTGGTCCCAGATTCAGAATCCAGCCGGAGGGCTCCTGTCTGCCTTCCCCTAAAAATCTCACCCAAAATGGGTATAACCTTTTCGGTTTCCTGTATCCTTTCTTCCTGTATCATTATTTATATTATCACCCAAATACATTAATTTGTCAATTAAAACTATTTGACCTTGTGCCTTTTTTAAGATAAAATTAAAAAAATTTAAATTAAGGGGGTATTTATGTCAAAGTATGAGCCCTTTGTGAAACCGGAAACATCAATGGCTGAATTTACAATAAAGGCACTGATTTTAGGTTTAATTATGAGTGTTGTGCTTGGGGCAGCAAATGCTTATCTGGGACTTAAAGCAGGTATGACCATTGCAGCTACATACCCTGCTGCAGTCATTGGTATGGCTGTTTTGAGAATTTTAAAGGGAAGTTTACTGGAAGAAAATTTTGCAAGAACTGTGGGGTCCATTGGAGAATCCGTGGCAGCTGGGGCAATTTTCACCATCCCTGCTTTTGTAATCTTAGGGCTATGGCAATTTAACTCCTTCAAAGATTATATAACTGCCAGTGCCCTTATGGTAGTGGGTGGAATCCTGGGAATTCTCTTTGTCACAATGCTTAGAAGAGTTATGGTGGAAGATCCAGATCTTCCCTTTCCAGAATCGGTGGCAGCAGGAGAGATACACAAGGCAGGGCAGAGGGGCTCTGAAGCTGCCTCAGAACTTTTTAAGGCAATGGGAGTGGGTGCCTTGATTAAATTTTTAGGAGATTTTGGTGTCTTTAAAGCATCCAATGATTTTATAGTAAAGGTCGGGGAAATTGGAAAAAGCATCATAAGATTGGGATTCAAAAAGGACTCTTTTGCTATCGAAAAAGTGGGTGGAACTTCCACAATTTCTGCGCCAGCAGTAAGTCCTGCTTATATCGGGGTTGGTTATATAATCGGACCTGAACTGGCATCTTTAAACTTTGCAGGGGGTCTCCTTGCCTGGGGGCTCTTCGTACCTCTCCTAATTTTCTTTTTAGGACCAGCAATGATTGGGGATTTTTCAGCATCCCAGGGGCTTGATCCAAATTCAGAAATTGCATGGGTAAAACTCACTGAAAACTTATGGAAATTCATTGTAAGACCCATTGCTGTTGGTGGAATGCTTGTGGGTGCTGTTTATACCCTTTATAGAATGAGAAAGAATTTAAAGGCAGGGCTTAAAAGATCTGTCTCTGATTTGAAAAAATCAGCAGAAGCCCATAGTTCCACTTTGAGAACTGATAGGGACTTAAATTTCAAAATAGTTCTTTTTGGAATAGTGGTAGTATTTATTTTAATGTGCCTTTTATATTTTTATTTTTCAGGAAAAATAACAGGGGCTATTATGGCTGCTCTGGTAATGCTTATAACTGGATTTTTCTTTGCAGCGGTCTCTGGAAATCTGGTAGGTATGATTGGTTCCTCTAACAACCCCATTTCTGGACTTACCCTGGCAACCTTGATAGTGGCAGCCCTGGTTATGGTAATAATTGGTGTCTCGGGAAATCAGGGAGTTGCAGCAGTTTTAGGGGTTGCCAGCGTTGTCTGTGTCTCCTCTGCTGTGGCTGGTGAGATGCTCCAGGACTTAAAAGTTGGACATATCCTTGGTGGTACTCCCTGGAAGATGCAGGTTGGAGATATAATTGGAGTTGTGGTTGCAGGATTTTTAATGTTTTTCCCACTCTATGTTTTGCATTTTTCAAATATTAAGCAAGGAGGGGTTGGTTTTGGTGATAAGTACCTTGCAGCTCCACAGGCAGGGCTTATGGCAACTCTTTCTCAGGGGATAGTAGGTGGAGAAATGGCATGGCCCCTGGTAATAGTGGGAATCCTTATGGGGATTTCCCTCATCCTGGTCAAGGTGAAAAGCCCAATGCTCTTTGCTGTGGGAATGTATCTGCCCTTAGAGACAACCTTTGCAATTTTTATAGGTGGGATTATAAGATGGATAGTGGATACCATTGCCAAAAAGAGGGATTACAATGATGCACAAAAGATAAGGGTTGAAAATGCTGGGGTCCTGGCTGCTTCAGGGCTCATTGCAGGCGAGGCACTTATGGGGCTACTGATTGCTGCGGTGGTCTTTTTTAGAGAAAAGGGCTTCTTTTCTATGAATGATTTAATTTCAAACTGGAAAGCCCCTGGTTTTCTGGCAGTTGTCTTTGCCCTTGCCATTGCCTTCTATTTGATTTTTATGCCTTTGAGAAAAGCAGGTTCCAAGGATGAACCACCACCACCCACAGTACAGATGTAATATTGGATAGGGAAAAAGAAAAAAAATTAGTCCTTCTGTTTTTTTTATGGATACTGCTCTGGCAGCTGGTCTTTAATTTTATACTCTTTCCCCAGCGGTTTTTTTTAAAGTATCCCATAAATGCCAGTAGATTTTTTTCAAAACTTGAGCCTTCAGAAAGGTTTCTGGACTTCTCACCTCTTTATCTTTTTATAAACGGAATTCTTTCCCTTTTTTCCCAAAAGGCATACCTTTTACTTCCCTACTTTCAAATAGGGATATCCCTTCTGGGTTTATATTTTTTATTTAAATGGGCAAGGGAAAAGGTCTCACCTGCAGCTGCTTATACAACTGTTTTTCTGGGCTCCCTTTACCCTTCCTATCTGCTCTATTTAAACTGCCTTGAGCCAGAAGCCCTTCTGGTATTTACAATAATTTCAGGTTTTTCTTTTCTTCTTATGGAAAAAAATCCCCTGACAACTGGGATATTTTTCTCTTTAAGCATTCTCCTAAGACCCTCTTTTCTGCCAGTGGCTCTTCTTGTATTTTTTTTCATAAAGAGAAAAAAAATTCTGTACCTTGCCCCAATATTTTTTTCAATAATTGCTCTCTTAATTTTTTCCTACTGGGCTACTGGCTTTTTCACTCTTTCCTTTATGAGCCCTGGAACTGTATTTTATGAAGGAAACAATCCCCAGGCAACGGGAGTTGCAGCAGTATATCCAAAAGCCATAAAAATCTGGGAAGGGGAATTTACAGGAAAAGAAGCTGATTATGCCCATAAATTATATAGAAAAGTGGCAAATTTTGAGAAAGGAAAAGAAAATTCCCTTATGGAAAATCAATTTTTCTGGATAGGGAAGGCTTTTAATTACATTATGGATTACCCATCTTTATGGCTCTTTCATTTTGTCAAAAAAATATGGTTTTATTTTTCTTCAGGTGAAGCCCACGATATCTTTGCCATAATTTTAATAAATAATAAACTGGGGATACTGAAATTTTTTTCTTTTTCTATATTTTCTTCCCTTGCCCTTTTGGGACTTTTATTCTTTTTTAAAAACATAAAAAAAATCCTTGTTTTATCTTTCTTTTTAAATATTATAATCCTTGCCCTTTTCTATTTTTCCTCCAGGCAGAGAATGACCCTCTTTGCCCTCTGTCTTTTTCTCTGTGTTTATGGAATTGAAGTCATAAAGAAAAATTACAAAGTACTTCTAATTCTGATTCCCCTTTTAATTTTTTTTGGAATAAAGCCGCCAGAGGTTAAGAATTTTGAAAAGACCTTTATGGAAGTGCATGAAGCAGGTGCCTTCAGAGAAGCAGCCACAAAAGCAATGGAAGAGAACAAAATGATTGAAGCTTCGCAGTTTTTATCAATTTCCATTGCAAAAGCCCCTTATCTTTCTTATATTCACTGCAAGCCCTATCTGCCTTTTTATGGAGGGACCCCCTACAAGCAGGCATTAAACATAAAAATAGATTTAGACAACTTCAGCAAAGGGCTCCTCCTTTTTTATGATGGAAATAACAGAGATGCCCTTTCTGTTTTTGAAAAGATTAAATTAAAAAAGATAGTCAAACATTATTATAACCAGGACTTGCCTATTTATTATTATATAATTTCTCTTTTGAGGGAAAAAAGAGAAAAAGAAGCAATGGAATATTTAAAAATTGCAAAAGAAAAATATCCTTCCTACCTTTCCATTATTTCTCTGGATTATCTTATGGGGGGAAAGTATGATTTGCTGAGGTACTACGATATTTTATCAGTAAATTTTAAACTTGCAGAGACCGCCTTTTATTTAAAGGACTTTAAAAACGCTTTAAAGTATTCTAAAAGGGTAATAGAAATTGCTCCTGAAATGCTTTATATTCACGAAATTTCTTCAATTTCCAATGCTTATCTTGGAAATTTTAGGGAAATGGCAGAAGAACTTAACTTCATCCTCCCCAGGAAAGCAGTTCTGGTTTATCACAGGGAATGGCAGGATATATCAGAAAAACTGGAAAATAAATTTGGAAGCTCCCCGGATTATACAGAGTTTTTAAACCATTTAAGGGCTTTGTTTCCAAAGCCCCCTGAATAATGTTAAAATATACCCTATGGTTGATATTGAAAAGATAAAGGAGCAATTGAATTTTTTAAAAAAAGGGGTGGAACACCTCATTGAAGAAGAAGACCTTTTAAATAAATTGAAGAAAGGAAAACCTTTAACTGTAAAAGTGGGCTTTGACCCTTCAGCTCCGGACATACATCTGGGGCATACAGTAATTATGCGAAAGATGAAACATTTTCAGGACTTGGGGCACAAGGTTATCTTCTTGATTGGGGATTTTACAGGAATGATTGGAGACCCCTCAGGGAAAAAAACCACAAGACCACAGCTGACAAAGGAAGAGGTACTGAAAAATGCAGAAACCTATAAAAAGCAGGCATTCAAGATACTTCATCCTGAAAAAACAATCATTGATTTTAATTCCCGATGGCTTTCCAATTTAGGAGCAGAAGGTTTTATACGCCTTGCCTCCAAAATAACCCTTGCCAGGGTTCTGGAAAGGGATGATTTTACAAAAAGATGGAATGCAAAGGAGCCCATTGGGCTTCATGAACTCCTCTATCCCCTTGCACAGGGCTATGATTCAGTTTTTTTAAAGGCAGATGTGGAACTGGGTGGAAGGGATCAACTTTTTAACCTTCTCATTGGAAGAAACTTGATGAAAGAATATGGGCTGGAACCACAGGTAGTTATGACCCTTCCCCTACTGGAAGGGCTGGATGGAAAAGAAAAGATGTCCAAATCCTTAGGAAATTACATTGCTGTGGAAGACCCTCCAGAGGAGATGTTTGGGAAGATTCTTTCCATTTCCGATGAACTTATGTGGAAATACTACTTGCTCCTTACAGATTTATCCCCAAAAGAAATTGAAGAGATTAAAAATAAATGTCAAAAGGGTTATATGAACCCAAAAGATGCAAAGATTGAACTGGCTTTAAAAATTGTCACTGATTTCCATTCAAAGGAAGAAGCAGAAAAGGCAAGGGAAAACTTTGAGAGGCGGTTTTCAAAAAGAGAGATTCCCGTAGATCTGCCCCCTATGGAATATAAGTACGAGCCAGAGATACTTTTCTGTAAATTTTTAAAGGACTTAAATGCTATCTCTTCAGTTTCAGAGGCAAGGCGACTGATTTCTCAGGGGGGAGTGGAAATAGAGGGAGAAAAGGTTACAAACCCAGAAATTAAACTTAAAGATTTAAATTTAAAAGAATTTTCATTAAGAATTGGAAAAAAGAAGTTTTTGAAAGTAAAATTGTGCTAATATATAGGAGGAGGTAAGTTATGAGCCAAAAGACGGAAGAATATCCCACTATGATAATCCCAAAAGGGACAGAGATCAAAGTAAATGAAAAGGGTCAGCTTTCCATTAAAACCCCTGGAAACCTGGTAATCCAGAACTCAGGAAACTACTCCCTTATAAAATCAGAAAAGGGTTCCATTAAAGTGGAACCAATGGTAAATGTGGAAGCAGTGGAAGTGGAAGCAGCAGATACCTGTCTTATTCAGGGAAACTTAACTGCCTGGAAGGTAAAGGCAAAAAAACTATGTCTGGAAGAGAAAGCCCAGGCATTTATTATGATTCAGGAATCAGAAGAACTGGAACTGGCAAAGAGTTCCCGCCTGGTGGGAAATTTCTCATCAGAGAGAGAGATATACCTCCTCCTGGGAAAATTTTCCCCTGAACTCAAAGCCCTCCCCTCTTCTATAAATTTAGGAAAGGAAGAACCCCAGAAAGCCCTCAGCACACCAAAAGAAAGGGAAAATTTATCCATTGCGCAAGTAATTCTTGAGAGGGAATTTAATTTAGGCATATATGACCCCGATAGTTTGCAGGCACTCAAAGAAATAATTAATTCTATAAAATTAGGTGAAAAAAGTAAAATAAAGCAGGTTTTTGGATTTTTTTCAAAACAAATAAAGGAGCCCTCAGAAGAACTAAAAAAGGCATTTTCTCTCCTTGAAGAAGCCCTATGAGGGAGAGCTGGTCTTCTAAATTTTCCTTTATTTTGGTTGCTGCCGGCTCAGCCATAGGGCTTGGAAACATCTGGAGATTTCCCATAATGGTTGGAGAAAATGGTGGTGCTCTATTTGTCCTTATATATCTTTTTATGGTTCTTTTTTTTGCCCTTCCCATACTGCTGGCTGAAATTGGTCTGGGAAGGGCAGGACAGAAAAGTGTGGTGGGAATTTTTAAAAAATTTTTACCCCAGAGTTTCTGGAAAAACCTTGGCTATTTTTATATAATAACTTCCATTGCAATCCTTTCCTATTACTCTGTTGTGGCTGGCTGGGTTTTTAACTACATATTATTTAGCCTTTCAGGAAAACTAAAATTTGCCTCAACCTTAGAAGAAACAGGGAAGATATTTCAAAATATGTCTATAAGCCCCCTTATGCAAATAGGTGGTCTCTTTGTGGTTGTTTTTTTAACCTATTTGATTGTGGTTGGTGGAATTAAAAGAGGAATTGAAAAGGTCTGCAAAGTTTTAATGCCTCTTTTATTTATTTTACTAATTATTCTTGTCATAAGAGCCATAACTTTACCCGGGGCAAAGGAAGGAATTAAATTTTATCTCTTTCCTGTTTTTGAAAACTTGAGCCCAAAAGTCCTTCTTTCAGCCATGGGACAGGCATTTTTTTCATTAAGTTTAGGGGTTGGGGCAATGCTGACCTATGGCAGTTATCTTTCTGGAAAGGAAAACATATTGAAGTCAGGGGTATGGATTGCCCTTGCAGATACCACCATTGCCCTTCTGGCTGGACTGGTAATTTTCCCTTCCCTTTTTTCAGTGGAAGGACTTTCCGTTAAAGCAGGACCCTCCCTTATATTTATAGTGCTTCCCATTGTCTTTAAAAGTTTGCCCTTTGGAATATTCTTTGAAATCCTTTTCTTTTTGCTTATTTTTATTGCAGCCATAACCAGCACCATTTCCCTTCTGGAAATCCCTGTCACTTTTTTAATTGACGAGAAGGGTTATAAAAGAAAAAAGGCAGCAACTCTGTTATCCCTCATAACCTTCCTTTTAGGAATCCTTTCTGCCCTTTCCTTTGGAATTTCAAAATTTTTAACCCATTTTTTAAAAATCTTTGGTGGAGAAAAAGGGTTTCTGGAAGTCCTGGATATTTTCTTTGGCCATATGGCTTTAAGCATTGGATCTTTTTTGCTCTGTATTTTTATCTCTTACAAATTAAAATTTTACCCGGTCCTGGAAAGTTTAAACAGCCCAGAAAAATTTCCCTTGGAGAAAATCTTTAAAATTTTCCTTTCCATAATCTGTCCCCTGGGAATTCTAATACTTATTATTTTCTTTATCTTAAACCCAGGAGAGATGGGATAAAGGTGAAAAATAGAAATAAGGAGCTTTTAAAATAAATCCTATGGAAGACAGGGAAAGGGATTTAAAATTTATGAAAAGGGCAATTGACCTTGCCAGAAAGGGGAAGGGAAGGGTATCTCCTAACCCAATGGTAGGGGCAGTCATAACTGATGGAGAGAGAATAATCTCTTCTGGCTACCATAAATATTTTGGAGGACCCCATGCAGAGGCAGTGGCTTTAAAAAATCTTAAAGAAACAAAAAAAGATCTAATTTTATATGTAAATTTAGAACCCTGTGTGCATTTTGGAAAAACAGGTCCCTGTGTGGATGAGATTATAAAAAGTCCCATAAAAAAAGTATTTATTTCCACAAAAGACCCAAACCCTCTGGTAAATGGAAAGGGAATTAAAAAATTAGAGGAGGCAGGAATAGAAGTTTTTTCTGGAATCCTTGAAAGGGAAGCAATCTATTTAAACAGGGTCTTTTTTTATAATCAGATATTTAATATGCCCTATGTTTTAATGAAGTGGGCGGCCACCCTGGATGGTTATATTGCTGACAGAGATTTTAAAAGCAAATGGATAACCTCTGAAAAAGCCAGAAGGGAGGGAAAAAGTTTGAGGGAAGAGGTAGACGCCATACTGGTTGGTTCCAATACTGTTTTAAGAGATAATCCCCATCTGGATAGATTAAATCAAAAAAAATCAAAGGAATTTATAAAAGTAGTTCTGGACCCCAAAGGAAAGTTAAATACAGATTTTAATCTTTTTAAAAAGGGAAAGGTCTTCTGGATTCTAAAGGAGGGTATCAAAAAGAAAGCACCAGAAAATGTAGAAATTTTAAATTTTCCTTTAAAAGATGGGCTTTTTCCTCTTAAAAAAGTCCTGAAAAAATTAAAAGAAAAAGGGGTTTCTTCTATCCTTCTGGAAGGGGGAAGCAAAACTGCCAGTTCTTTCTTGAAAGAAAAATTGGTGCAGGAAGTTGCCCTCTTTTATAGCCCAAAAATTCTGGGGGGGGGATTGAAAACCCTTTGCGGAATAAATTTGCCACTCAAAAAAGCTTTTATACTGGAAAATATTAGTCTAAAAAGTTTGGAAGAAGATTTTTATATTAGGGGACTTTTATGTTCACTGGAATTGTTGAAGGAAAAGGTAAAATAATAAATTTAAAAGGTGAAAAGGTAAGCATAAGTGCACCTTTTTTAAAAGATTTAAAAGTGGGGGATTCCCTTTCTGTAAATGGTATGTGCCTTACCGTGGAAAAATTTGAAGGTGAGATTTTTACCTTTCATCTTTCCAGAGAATCCTTAAGCAGGTCCCACCCTTCCCTCTGGAAAATTGGCTCTTGGGTAAACCTTGAAAAACCCTGCACCCCAGCAACCCTTTTAGGGGGACACATAGTTACAGGACATATTGATTGCATCGGAAGGGTCAGGGACTTTCAAAAAAGGGAAATACTAAAAATAGAATTTCCTGAAGAGTTTTCAAAATATATTGTATTGAAGGGTTCTGTTTCAGTAAATGGTGTTTCTCTCACAATTTCTGGTATAAATAAAAATATATTTGAAATAAGTATAATTCCCCATACTTTAAAAAACACAAATCTCATCAGTTTAAAAAGAGGCGACTGGGTTCATCTGGAATTTGATATACTTTCAAAACTGCTTGAAAAATTAATTTCCAAGGAAGGGAAGGTGAAATGAATATTTTTAATAAATGTTATATCCCTGCCTTCAAAAGATTTTCTTCCATTCAGATACCTTATTTTTTTCACACTGCTATTCTTTACCCTTACGAGAAAAAAGAATCCAGCAATTTTTATATCAATTTTGAAAAGAGGCAGGTGCTTTCTGGAAAAGAGAGGGATGTCTGGTTTGTAAATGAAAATTTCTTAAAGGAACTCCCCAATTTCAAATTCCCCAGGGAAAATATCCTGATAGCAGAAATTCCAGAGGAAGAAGAGGTTTTTCAATTGATTAATAAAAGTTTACCCTATCTTTTATCCTTGCAATGTGGGGTAAATTTAATAACTTCCAACAAGAGCAGAATTGGTAACTCTGAAAATACCTTGACATTCTTTTCCCTTCACAATTTTATACTTTTTAATGAGAAACTGGAAAAAGATAATCTTAAAATTGATGCTTTCTTATATCCCTTTTTTCCAGGTTTTTCCGATGATCCATTCCTGTGGGAAGAGCACCTAAATTACTTAAAAGAATTTAATGTCTCTTACATTTTTCCCTTTGCTTTATTTTTTGATTCTCAAAGCATTAAAAATTTCTTTGAAATAGCCAAGGAAAAACCTTCCGTCCTTAAAAAAGTTGAAGAAGTATTTCATTTAAAAAGCAGAAAGGAATATATTAAAAATTTGTGGCAGAAATTTGTCTCTATGGCAAGGAGTAAAAATTTTAAAATCCTCCCTCCCCTTCCAGTTCAAGCAGGAGAACTTTATGAAAACCGCCTATTAGCACAAAGGGCATTTTTCCTATGGCATTGGCTCATCTTAATGGAAAGGGATATAGAGGCATGGCAATTTCACCGCTTGGGGTTTAAACTCTGGCGCCTTCAATACCCAGTAAAGGAAATTTTTAAAGAAGGAAACCTCCAACTATTTGAATTAAACCTAATTGAGGACTACTTAAAAGGAGACCCTTACCTTTATCCAGATGAAGAAATATGGCTTTAATGGTCTATATTCATATACCTTTCTGTATTACAAAATGTATTTACTGTGATTTCTATTCCATCACTGATTTAAGTTTAAAGAAAGATTTTTTAAGGGCTTTAGATAAAGAAATAGATTTAAGATACAGGGGAGAAAAAATTACCTCCATATATTTTGGAGGGG
>JBBFMJ010000030.1:0-11496 GCA_037478515.1 Thermoanaerobaculia bacterium | reverse complement strand
ATAAAATTTATCTGGATTTACCTGAGTTTGATTTCTTAACGAAAATACTGTTATATCTGCAATGGAACCTTCCTTTAATGTGCCATAGGGTATATTTAAAATTTTTGCAGGGTTTGTGCTGAGAAGCTCCACAAAACGAGGAAGGGGTAAACCATTTTTATGGATTAAAAAGTCAATCATAGATGGAACAGCTATATCCAGAGAAGAGATCCCAAATTTGGCAAGCCCAAACTCACAGTCCTTTTCATCCCTGTGATGGGGTGCATGGTCTGTGGCAATGGCATCTATGGTGCCATCAAAAATACCCTCCAGAAGGGCATACTGGTCTTCTTTGGTTCTTAAAGGGGGATTTACTTTTGCCAGGGTGTTAAAATCTCTTACTGCCTCTTCATTCAGCAATAAATGATGGGGGGTCACCTCACAGGTGATTTTTATATTTTTCCCTTTTGCCTCTTTGATATATTTTAAACTTTCCTTGCAGGAAATATGGGCAAAATGAAGGCAGCCTTCTGTCAAAGCACAGAGATCTATATCCCTCTGAACAATGACCGTTTCACACTGGGATGGTATCCCTTTAAGCCCCAGTTCACAGGAGACAAAACCTTCATGGACTTGACCCCCTTCAAAAAGGGTTGGCTCTTCGGCATGCTGGATTAGTATTTTTCCTACTGTCCTTGCATATTCCAGTGCCTTCCTCATAACAAAAGCAGAAGCCACAGAACTTCCATCATCGGAAAAAGCCACAGCACCAAACTGAGCCATAAGCCCCATCTCTGCCAGTTCCTTTCCTTCCCTTTTTTTTGTGATGGCACCAATTGGAAAAACCCTTGAAAAGCCCGCTTCTTCTGCCTTTTTCCTTATAAATCTCACAATAGAATCATTATCGCAGACAGGGTTTGTATTGGGCATACAGGCAACTGATGTAAAACCCCCGGCAAGAGCAGCTCTGGTCCCAGTTTCTATGGTCTCTTTATATTCATAGCCAGGTTCCCTTAAATGGCAATGCATATCAATAAATCCAGGTGCCACTACCATTCCAGCACAATCAATTACTTCAGCATCCTTTTCCATAATTTTTTCTGCAATTTTTAAAATGTATTCTCCTTCTATTAGAATATCCAAGGTTTCATCTATATTTTGTGATGGATCCACCACTCTACCATTTTTAAGTAGTTTCTTCACTTTTTTTCCTCCCTACTAAAAGTAAATAAAAAACTGCCATTCTTACTGCCATTCCATTGGATACCTGATCCAAAATTACAGAATACTCCCCATCTGCCACATCCGTGGAAATTTCCACTCCCCTGTTCATAGGTCCTGGGTGCATAACTATTACATCTTTCTTTGCCTTTTTCAATTTTTCCAGAGACAATCCAAAAAATTCAAAATATTCCCTTACAGAAGGAAAAGCAGAACCATGTATCCTCTCCTTTTGGATTCTTAAAACCATAACCACATCAGCCCCATCTATGGCTTTTTCTATGTTATTGAAAACCTTCACATTTAAATTTTCAATGTACTGAGGAATTAATGTTTGAGGACCACAGATTCTTACCCTTGCACCTAATTTTCCAAGGCAGTAAATATTGGAACGGGCAACTCTGGAATGCAGAATGTCTCCAATTATGGCAACATTTAAACCTTCAAACCTTCCCTTTTTTTCCAGAATGGTAAAAGCATCCAAAAGTGCCTGGGTTGGGTGCTCATGGGTTCCATCTCCAGCATTTACCACGGAGCAATTTACCTTTTTTGAAAGAAAATGGGGTGCTCCCGAGAGGGGATGTCTTAAAATTATACAATCGGGCGCCATGGCTTGAAGGTTTAAGGCAGTATCCAGGAGGGTTTCCCCTTTTTCCACAGAAGAACCACCCGAAGAGAAGTTTATGGTATCTGCTGAAAGTCGTTTTGCAGCCAGTTCAAAGGAGGTCCTGGTCCTTGTGGAGGGCTCATAAAAGCAATTTATAACTGTCATCCCCTTTAAAGCAGGTACCTTTTTTACTGTCCTGGCAGGTATATCCAGAAAACCTCTGGCAGTTTCCAGGATATAAAGAATTTCTTCTTTGGTTAAACTTTTGATATCCAGTAAGTCCTTCTTTTTAAACTCCATCTTATTTCTCCATTATCCAGATCCCATCCTCCCCATCCACCTCTTTTAATTTTACTTCCACTATCTCATTTAAAGAAGTGGGGATTGTCCTTCCCACAAAATCAGCTTGTATGGGAAGTTCCCTATGTCCCCTGTCCACTATAACTGCCAGGGAAATCCTGGAAGGCCTTCCATAGTCAATGAGGGCATCTATGGCAGCCCTTACAGTCCTTCCAGTAAAGAGTACATCATCTACCAACACAATGGTCTTATCATCTATGGGAAAATCCAGCTTGGACTGTTTTACAACTGGATTTGGGGCAATCTTTGTAAGGTCATCTCTGTAAAGGGTTATATCCAGGGATCCTTCCTTCACATTTACTCCTGCAATTTCTTTAATCTTCTTTTTTATCCTGTTTGAAATATAGACACCCCTTGTGTAAATGCCAATAAGAACCAGTTTAGAAAGATCAGGAAACTTCTCATTTATCTGGCTGGCAATCCTTTGAATTATTCTCTCCAGGTCTTTCTCATCACAAATTTTTTTCTTTTTTGCTTGAACCATGCTCTTCTCCTACATCAAAATATAAAAAACAATTGAGTTCTGGAGTAATAAAGGAAACCTCTATAAAATATTCTCCATAATAAGGAATTATGGATTCACCTTTTTTTATGGTCAGGGGAGGGTCCAGTTCCCAGGTTTTACCCATCTGGGCTGCCTTTCCAAGGAAATTTCCACAAAGGATGTTTATAAATTCCTCCATAGCATCATCCAAAGCTTTTTCATTTATTTCATAATCCTGCCCAAAAAAACCTATGGCAATCATTTTTCTGATTTCCTCATCTGCCCCAAAAAGAACCCTTATGGGTTTTGACCTGCTCACCAGACGGGTAACAGCAAAGGAATAACTGGCTTGAAAGGAATTAATCCTCTGAGGAATGTGGGGTTTAATCTTTTTCTGGGTAAATCTATATATTAAGCTCACAAAGAGTTCTACCAGATACAAAAGTATTGGCTCTTCTTTGAAATTTTCCACAGAAAGGTGAACTTCCTCACTCTGGGTTACTTTATGAAATTCATCTAAATATAGATAGAGTTGTTCTCTATCCAGAATTTTAAGTTTTACTAAAATTTCCCCCAGCAAAAGATGGTCATTTCTCTGTCTTTTTAAAATTTCTTCCACCTGCTGATGGGTAAGGTATCCTTTTTCAATGGCAAGCTGACCTATTTTTTCAGGTTTTTGAAGTTGGAGGCGGTAGAGTTCATTTAATTGTTCCACATTAAGATAGCCCATCCTCAAAGCATAACTGCCAAATCTCTGATGGTTTTCCTTTTGATACTCCAGGGCTTTTAAAAGATCTTCCTTTGTTATAGCCCCCTTTTCCAGAAGAAATTGTCCTAAAAATTTAACAATCATAATTTTATAGCTCTCCGCAATTGTTCTATTAGGGTGGATGCATCAAAGGGCTTAGAAAGAACTGAAATGGCTCCCATCTTTAAAAATTCCACAACTTTGTCTGCCTGACTTCCAAGAGAAGTTATTACAATTACTTTAACTTTGTTATTTAAATTTTTAAGTGCCCTTAAAACCTGAACCCCGTCCATATCAGGCATCAAAATATCCAGGCAAACCAGATCAGGTTTGAGTTCTTGATAAAGTTTTATTCCTTCTGCTCCACTGGAAGCAATTCCTACAAGTTCAAACTCCTTGGAGGTTTCAATGTATCTTTGAAAAATATGTTGTGCAGCCCTGGAATCATCTATAAGCAAAACTCTGGTTGCCATACAAATATTATATCATAATCAAACACCCAGTTCTTCTGAAAAGGGAAGCAGGGCTTTTATGCAAAAATCAATATGCTCTTCAAGAGAAACCCCTAATTCTTCAGCTCCTTTTTTTATGGCTTCCCTGTCCACAGAGCGGGCAAAGGCTTTGTCCTTCATCCTTTTTTTAACCGATTCCACATCCACATCCTTTAACTTCTTTGAAGGTTTTATTAAAGCACAGGCAATCAAAAAACCAGAAAGCTCATCCACAGCATAAAGGGTCTTTTTCATTAAATTATCCCTGGGGATTTTTGTATAATCAGCGTGGGAGCCAATTGCCAGTATAAGCTCTTCTGAATAACCCTTTTCTCTTAAAATTTCCATACCCTTCCAGATATGGGTCTCCTCAGTGGGGTTTTTTTCATAGTCAAAATCGTGGAGAATCCCAACAATTTCCCATTTTTCTTCATCTTCCCCAAATTTTTTTGCATAGGCCTTCATTAAAATTGAGACTGCTTTTGCATGGAGTAAAAGGCGTGGATTTTTGGTCTCTTCTTCCAGAATCCTTTTTGCTTCTTCCCTTGAGGGCCATTTACCTTCCATTTTTACCTTCCTTTTGATAATTTATTACTATAGTTGTCTTTATTCCACCCCTTATATTAAATCTTGCCTCCAGTTTTAAAAAATGGGGTTTTAGGACATTTATTAAATCCTTGGCAATTTTATTTGAAAGGTCTTCAAAAAAACCCTTTTCATTTCTGAAAGACCAGAGATATCCCTTTAAGGATTTTAGTTCCACACATTTTAAATCAGGGATATAGGTTATGGTAATCTCTGCAAAATCTGGCTGTCCAGTCAGGGGACAAAGGGAGGTAAATTCAAGACAATGGTGGGTGATTTCATATCTTACATCGGGATGGGGATTGGGAAAGACCTCCAGTTTCTTTTCAGGTTTAATTGCCAAAGTAATTCTCCTCAATATTTACATTTAATTTCTTTTCCTTTTCATCTAGTTGAAGATTTAATTTATAAAAAGTTGATGCTTTGACATCTATCTGTAATTCTTGATAAGCGGTAAAACCATCTTTCCCAAACTTTGTTATCCAGATTTTTAAAGAATTTTGCCCTGCTTTAACGGGAAGGGGCTCCTCCAGGTACCCCCCTTTAAATTCCTTCCCCAAAAACCCTTTTTTTACATAAAAATTAAAGGATTTTTTTATTATCTGTTTCCCGTTTAAGGAAACCATTATATGCCCTTCTGGAATTGGGCTTTTAAATCTGATTTCCATTTTGGGCTCCAGGACCTTTTCTTCCTTTAAAAGGGGAGTTTCAACTTTTTTCTCTTCCACCTTTGCTACAACTTCTTTTGGTTTTTCTGGAATAACTATGGGCTTTTTTGCCTTTTTCCATTCTTCTATCTTTTTTAAATAATCCTTGGCATTTGCATTTTCAGGGTCTATTTCCAGAACCCTGGAAAAATGGATTTTTGCAGAAGTGTAATCCTTTTTTCTCAATGCTTCCTCACCCTTTAAAAGGTAAAACTCCACTTCCTTTTGAGTATCATTTGTTTTTAAATTATAGTCAATTAAAGTTCTTATATTGGATACCTCCTTTATAAGGTAAGGCGAGGAGGGATTGACCAGCAATGCTTTCTCAAAATAGGACAGGGCTTTCTCATATTCGTTGGCTTTTAAAAAAGCCCTCCCCTTTTCTATCCATCCTTTCATTTCTATGGGATTTACAAAGGAATAATTCTTTTCTGTTTTTCCAAGGTTTTTTGCCTTTAAATATAGAAAGCCCATAATAACAGCCCAGAGGGCTGTCCATAAAAACACAATAAGAAAAACCCATTTAAGATAAATTTCAAAGGATAAAAATTGAAGGGATTTTTTTGTTTTCAATTTATTTAAAAATCTCTGCCTGAAACCCTCTTTATCTTTCTTTTCCACCAATTTTGTCCCGTAGGTCTCCTCTTTTTCAATTTTTTCCTTTTCCTCTTTTAAAATTACGGTTTCCTCTCCTACTTTTTCTTCTTTCTTGGGAATCAATACAAAATTTTTCAGCTCCCTGGAAATTTCCTTGGCATCCTGAAATCTCAAAGAAGGGTCCTTGCTTAAGGACTTATCCACAATATAAAGGAGGACTTCAGGGCAATCAGGTAAAATTTCTTTAAGGGGAATGGGGTTTTCATAGGCAATTTTATGAGAAACTTCAGTTAAATTATTTCCTGTAAAGGGTTTTTGATAGGATAAAAGTTCATAGGCAACTATTCCAAAGGAAAATATATCAGACCTTCTGTCCACTGCCTTCCCTAAAACCTGTTCGGGAGACATATAGGTTGGGGTTCCCAGGTACTGTCCATCGGTGGTCAGCTGAGAGGAAGGAAGTTTGGCAATCCCAAAATCAGTAATTTTTATGGATTCTGGTCCTGAAATTATGACATTGGCAGGTTTTATATCCCTGTGTACAATACCCTTGCTATGGGCATAGGCAAGGGCATCGGCGATTTTTTCAAGGATAAGAGCTTTTTCCTCATAACTTAAAGGAACTTTTTGCTGGATTATTTCTTTAAGGGTCTTACCAGGAATATATTCCATAACGATATAATGCATTTCTGTTTCCTGATCAAAACCAGCGTCATGTACCGTTACAATGCTGGGATGGGACAGACTCCCCGCTGCCTTGGCTTCCTGATAAAACCTTTTTAAAAATTCCTCTTTTTCATCTTTTAAAAGCCCCATCATTCTTATAGTTTTTATTGCCAGCTGTCTGTCAATTACTGGATCCTTGGCAAGATACACAACTCCCATTGCTCCCCTTCCAATTTCTGCCAAAATTTCATATCTTCCAATTTTTTTCACAGAATTATTCTATCTTTAACCTGAATTTTTGTCAATGGAAAGAAGTATCAATCTTTTAGTTCATCCTGTATTTTTAAACTGTTTTTTAATTCATTATACCTTTTTATAACTTCCTGTTCATGCCTGATTTCATCTTTAAGAAAACTTTCCAGAATTTCCTTAATTTTAGGGTCCGAACAAGCAAGGATTAAATTTTGATACATCCTTTGTGCCCTTCTCTCCGACTCCACTGCTTCTTTGAAAAGCATAAAAAGTTTAAACTCCTCGTTTTCCTTTTTTAAATCAATCATAAATCCCTCCTACAATAAGATTTTCTTTAAAAACTCATCCACTTCAGGGATACCTCCTTGGAGGATAATATAGCCATCATAGGGCTCCCTTTCTGTTATTTCCCCTGCAATGGGTGTTAGCATTATTTTTTTGACCTTTTCCCTGTCCTCCGTCTGCCCCAGTGCCCAGGCAAGTTTTACATAGGCCACCTCTGGAAGCATATTTTCACAGGGAATAACCCCCAAATCCAGAAGGTATCTTCCAGTATCATAGACATTCATATGGACATAGCCCCAGAGGGTCTGAACTGTCATATAGATATGCATCTTTTTTACTGCTTCCTTTAAAATGGGAAAGAGGGCTCTGTTTACATGCCCCAAGCCAGTCCCTGCAATAATCAAGCCCTTATAACCCTTTTCCATAATTGCTTCAATTAAATCTGGCTGCATATTGGGATAGTAATATTGAAGGGTAACTTTTTCTTCAAAATAAGGATAAATCCTTACTTTCCTGTCCTTTCTCCTCTTTTTGTACTCTTTAACCAGATGCTTTATCTCATTTACCCTCACCATTGCCAGGGGTCTATCACCAATGGTTCTGAAAGTAGACCTGTAAGATGAATGCATTTTCCTTACCCTGGTTCCTCTATGTAATAGATCATATTTATCGGAGGTAGGTCCAAACATACATACCATAACCTCTGCTATATCAGAATAAGCAGCAGTATAGACAGCATTCATTAAATTTAAGGCAGCATCGGATGAGGGTCTGTCAGAAGACCTTTGAGAACCCACCAGAACTATGGGTATGGGTGGATCCTGAACCATAAAGGATAAAATTGATGCTGTATGGTGAAGGGTATCTGTCCCGTGCCCAATTACAATCCCATCGTATCCCTCTTCAATACAATTTTTAATTTCCTTTGCCAAGGGGATGTACTGCTTTGGTCCCATATCCTCTGAAAAAATCCCAAATATTTTCTTTGTGGTCAGATTTGCAATATCTGCTAGCTCTGGAACTGCCCCATAGAGTTCACCCGGAGAAAAGGCAGGTATTACTGCACCAGTTTTATAGTCCAGACGGGAAGCAATAGTTCCACCGGTTCCCAGAAGAATTACATTGGGCTTTTTAGGATCTTTTGGAAATTGGGATTCTGGTATCTGATAATGGGCTTTCTTTTGACCTAATTTTTTAATACTTTTTATCCTTTCAAGAGCAATTCCCACATTGTATCCATTGTCCAGTTTCAGGGCAATGTGCAACTGATCCAGCGTCTTCTGCCTGGGAAGGATAATTCCTACAAATTTTGCCCTCTCGGTTTCCAGGCTAACCTTATCCCATACATCCACTTTAAATTTATCTAAAATTTCCCTTGCCTTTCCTGTATAACCATTTTCACTATCTACCATACTTTGCCCCCAAATTTTTTATAATCTGAAAAGGTTCAAAATTTTTCTTTCCTTTTGCCTTTAAAATTGCAATGAGTTTTTCCTTGCTTATTCCCTTTTCCTTTGAAATTATCTCCTTTGCCTTTTTAATCAAATCCTTTTCAGCACCCCTCAAAGAAAACCCTTTGAATCCTTTCTTTAAATTTTTTCTCAAATATTCAAAGGAGACCTCTCCTTTTTGAATTTGAAGGAGTATCTTTTTTATTTTTTCCTTATATTTAACAAAATCAATATTTTTAAGAAGTCCCCTTTCAACCACAAAAATTCTTCCTGCTATCTTTGGTGGAATCTTTTCTTTGAGGAACTCCTCAAAATATTTATTGTAAAAAGAGATGGATAAAAGGTAAGCCCAGTCAGGGGGAAGCCCTAATTTTAAATATTTTCTTTCAAGGGAAAGGGGATTTTCAGATAAATTTTTTAAAATTTCCTCCACCATCTCCTTTGTAATTTTAGTAGGGGGCGAATCAGTGTCGGGGTACATCCTGTCAGGACCGGGGAGAATCCTTTCAAAGTCAGTGGTAAGGTCTGGAAGTGCCTGCCTTGTCTCCTGAGGCACACCTTGAGTTGCTTCCTCTGCCCTTATTCTAATTTCTTCCACAGCTGTCTTTGTATCCTCTTCATCTCCCCATAAAACCAGCACTGCATCTGCTTTTTTAAAATTAAAGATATGCCTTAGGGACTCCATTTCATTTTCAGAAAAGGGAACTGGTTCTTCGTCAGTATGAAGAAGAATTGGTGGCTTATCAAGACAAGCAATAACCCTTACCCTTCCTTTAAATTCCCTTTCAAATGGAACCCCTGGCTCAATTTCTTTTTGCAGAAGTCCTCCAAAACCATAAAGGCAGATACCCCTTATGTCCTTTCCCTCTTCCAGGGCTTTTTTCAAATGGGGATTTTGTGTCTTTTGAAAGACCTCATTTAAATTTTTAATTTTTGTTTTCAATTTATCCTTTGTAATCCCCCTTGCCCTCAATTCATCCTTTATTTTCAATAAGTTATGCTGTCTTAAAGCTTCACAATGCAAAAGATAGGGTATATAAGAAATTTTTGAGACCCCTTTAATTTCATTTCTTACACCACCTGAAATGGAAAGATTTACATCCTGCCTTACCGTGCCAATTCCACGCCTTACCTTTCCTGTTGCCCTTAAAATATTCCCAATCCTCAAAGCCACTTCTGCCGCTTCCTGAGGGGTTTCAATTTCTGCCTTTGTGATGACTTCCACCAGGGGGAAACTTAACCTGTCTGTTTTAAATATAATATTATGCCCTTCGTCCTTGACTTCCCTGCAGGCATCCTCTTCAAGGCAGATATGGCTTATCCCTATTTTTTTTCCAGATAAAAGTTCCACATAACCTTCAACTCCAACTATGGCTGTCCTCTGAAAACCCGTAGGAATAGAACCATCCAGATACTGTTTTCTTGTTATATGGAGTTCATCCACCAGAGAGCAATTAAGCATTAAAGCAATTTCAATGGCAATCTTTAAAGCATCTTTATTTATTTCAAAGGGTGGAGTGTCATCCATTTCATAGGTACAGACACTATCCCTGTAAAGCTCATAAAAGACATTTTTCTTTGTCTTAAACTCCATAAGGGCAGTCCCATCATATTCACCAAGTTCTGATAGGGTGGGCCTCATATGCCTTAAAATTAAAGCATCGGGCTTTTCACTTCTCAAAACTGCAGGGCAACGGCAGAATAGTTTCTTATCTGTCTTTAATTGATAATGTATCTCAAGCCCTGCTTTGAAACCTAACCTTTTATAAAATTCCTTTTCAAAAAGTTTAAATTTTTTCATTCAAATATTATATCAGTTTTAGAAAATTTTGCTTAAAAAACAACAAAAAGGTATGAAATATAAAACTTCTGTTTTTGTTTTTCTCAAATACTAAATGTTAGCTACTGCTCTTCTGCTCTACTGCTCTATTAAATATACAGCCCGCCTGAAATATTTAAAACCTGCCCTGTTATATAACTGGCGTAATCAGACAAAAGAAAAGCAACCCCATAGGCAATGTCCTCTGGCTCACCCAACCTTCTTAAGACAATATTTTCTTTTAAACGATTTACCTGTTCTTCTGAAAGTTTCTCTGTCATTGGTGTCTTTATAAAACCAGGGGCAATGGCATTTACAGTTATATTTCTTGAACCCACTTCCCTTGCCATGGACTTTACAAAGCCCACAAGGGCTGCCTTTGAGGAGGCATAATTTACCTGCCCCGGGTTTCCCATAAGCCCTGATACAGATGATATTGCAACAATTCTTCCATATCTTTCTGTCATCATTGATTTAACCAGCAATTTTGAAAGATAAAAGAAAGGATAAAGATTTACTTTAAGGACTAAATCCCATTCCTCATCAGACATCCTTAAAAGCAAATTATCCTTTGTAATACCAGCATTGTGGACAAATAAAAGGCAATCTCCATTCTTTTTTATATCTTCTTCAACCTTTTCAAGTGTCTCCTTTTCATTCAATAAATCTACAACAAGGGTTGAGACCTTTATATTTTTTCCTTTTAGTTTTTCTTCCGTCTCTTTTAAGGCATTTTCTTCTCTGTCCAGAAGGAGCAGGGATGCCCCTGCCTCACCCAATACATTTGCAATTCCTGCACCTATCCCCCTTGCCCCACCCGTTATAAGCACTCTTTTACCTTCAAAAGAAATCTTCATTTTAACCTCCCGTTATTCAAACATTACTTTTAAAGTTTATCACCTAAATTCAAACTATTCTATCATAATAGAAATGCAAAGCAAAGTAAATTTATGTTTAAAAAATTGAACAAAAATTCAAAATATTGAACATTTTTTTTTTTTTTTTTTTTTTTGATTATTGATTTTGCTGCATCCTCCACTGGCACAAAAATTGCTTTACTCATAAAGAAAATTAAAAAGGAGGTTTCTATGTTTAATCTTTCATTTTTAAAATTTGTTTTCATAAATTTATTTTTATTTTCCTTAATTCTTCCTGCCCAGCAATATACAGTTGAAGAGGTATACCCAGGGATGACTCCAATAGTAGAATATAACCCACAAATTGACAACAAAGAAAGTGCTCAT